>DAOTMJ010000022.1 GCA_035450225.1 Candidatus Hydrogenedentota bacterium | reverse complement strand
GGCCACGCTGGGCACGGATCGGTTTCTTCTCGAGGACCGGTTTGTTTTCACCGGCGGCGGCGTACCGGTCGAGGAGGCCTTTGCGACATGGCAACGCGTCGAAGTGGAGGGACGCTTGGCGCGAATCGCCGCCGATAACGGCGTCTTGGAAATTTCAGCAAGCCAGGGCGCCTTTTCGGTCGAGCGGCTCGAAGATGCCTGCAAGGCCAATCAGAAGTCCGGCGTGTTATCGCGGATCGCCTTGGCGCTTCCGCAAAATCCCGACGTTACCGTTCGATTTGAGATGCGCTACAAACCGCTTTGATCATGAATCGTGCTAAATATCATTGTTCACAGGGCATTTCGCGTGATCGCAAGGCTTTTTGGGCCGTTCTCGCCCTGTGGACATTCGGCAATCTTGCATTTGTCCACATGACCCACCTGGGTCTTGCGGGCGACGAGGCGCAATACTGGGACTGGTCGCGTCATCTGGACTGGGGCTATTACAGCAAGCCGCCGATGATCGCTTGGATCATTGCGCTGCTCACGCGCATCGGGGGCACAAGCGAAGCGGCCATCCGTTCCGGCGCGGCGCTCTTCGCGTCGGGCACGCTCGTGTTCATCCATGCGCTCGCGCGACGAATCACCCGCCGCGAATCCACCGCGCTGGTGGCCGCGTGCATGTCGCTCGCAATGACCTCAAGTTGGGCCGGATCGGTGATGTTGACCATAGATGCGCCCATGGCCTTTTTCTGGGCGTTCGCGATGTATTCGTTTCACCGCGCCATTTCCGGCGATAGGGGCTGGTGGCTGATCACGGGCGTGGCGCTCGGCTTGGGCATGCTGACCAAATACACCATGCTGGCGCTTGTCGTGTCCTTCCTGGCCTATCTGATCTTGTTCGACCGCGGATGGCTGCGCCGTCCCGGACCGTATCTCATGCTGGGCATTATGTTCCTTGCCATGATCCCCGTGGTTTATTGGAATGTCGCCCACGACTGGGTATCCGTGCGTCACACGGCAAGCATCGGAACACGCGGAGAAAAATCCTTTGGAAAGACCATCGGCCATGTCCTGGAGTTTGTTGGCGGCCAACTCGGCATCGTTTCGCCGATTCTTTTCGGTTTCTTCGCATGGGCCATGGTCGTCATGGCGAAGAAGGCCAATCTTTTCAGGCCATGGGTTTCCGGGATCGTAGGGGTAAAAACGAACATGGGGGATGATAACGGGTTCGGGTACGAACAGGAAAAGGCTTCTGGCTTGCAACCTCCGTCCCTCGGCCTTCGGCCTTCGGCATTGAAAAAGGACGCGGCGTATCTGTTTCTCTGCACGATGATCCTGTTCGGCTTTTATGCGTTGGTCGCGTTCACGCGCAAGACCGAGCCGAACTGGCCCATTTGCGCGTATCTGTCGGCCGTCATCGCGTTTGCGTGGGCGTGGCACGACCGTCCGCGCACTTCCCGCATGCGGAAGCTGCTCTATGCCGGCGTGATTCTGGGCTGTCTGGTGGGTGTGTTTTCGCGAACGACCGAATGGTTGTACCGAGCTTCGGCCCGGTTCGCGCCCGAAAATGCCCGGATTGAAAACGTCTACCTTGGGCCGTTGCATTTCCGCGCAAAAAAGGAACCGACAAACCGTCTCTTTGGAGGCCGCGAATTGGGCCGCACGCTGTCGAAACACGTGCGAACGGGCGATCCGAGCGCGCCGTTCATCTGCAGCGAGAACTACCAGTTTGTCGCATGGGCCGCATTCTATACGGAAGGCCGGCCACGAACGTATTGCGTGAATCTAGGCGATCGCCGGTACAACCAGTATGATCTGTGGGGTGGGTGGGAGGCGCTTGTCGGGCGCGATGCCCTGTTTATCGTTGGCGACCCGCCCGAAGTGGCCCAACCCCGCATCGAGAAGGCCCTTGCCCTCGGCGCCTTCGAAAGACTCGACGGTATAGAAGTTGTCAACGTCTACCGGCAGCGCACGCTCGTCAAGGTCTTTACCATCGCACGCCTCCGCGGCTATACCGGTTACGCATGGCGGCCCGATACCGAACAATATTAGCCGCATTGAATTCGCCCTGTGCAAACGGTAATTTGGAAGCGTTGGTTTGCCGATGACGCGGTGTGTGCATGAAAATGAAAAGGGAGAGACCCTATGCGAACGGCGATTGCTTTTCTGTTGATTCTTGCGGCATTGTCCATGGCCGGATGCGGATTAAGGGGCTGCGGCAAGAAAAGTCCATCGCCGTCGGCGGCGCCGCCTGCGTCCACGACGTCCAAGTCGCCCGAAAAGGCCTATGCGGCCGATCCATCGGCGACACAGGTCATGAAACCGCCCGTTGTGGACGATCCCGCGCCGCCCGAAACCGTCGAAGCCCTGCGCCCAATTCTTGCCGGGATCCTGTCGGCATGGGAAAAGAAAGATGTCGAGGCGGTATTGCGGATGTGTACGGACTCCTTCTCCGGCGCGCAGGGCGAAACCCGAACCGAGCTTGCCCTGATCTGGCCGGAAATGATGAAAACCGTAACCCTGACCGCCGAAGATGTGCATTTCTCAATGAGCGGGTCGGAGGTGGCCGTGTATCCCGTGCGCTTTGACCTTGGCACGACCCGCGGCGATCTCGTGTTTCTCTTTCGCAAAGAGGCGGACGCATGGAAATGGTCGGCGATTCGCGTCGGCCCCCCGGAAACGAAAAAATAGCCCGAAGGTTTGACAGGGGTTGCAACAATTCGCCCACTTGCATTTTTCAAAAAATGTGGTACAATCCAAGTGTAATCGCGAGCCGCGTGCGAGAGTGGCAAAAAAGACAATCCTTTAGTGGATGATGCGCGGCATGGGAATGTCGGCGAGGAGTTTTTTGTCCTCTCGACGCGGCTCGTGGTGTTAGTCTTCAATTCCCGCCCGGACATTTCAAAGTTTGCCTTTTGGCGTCCGGAGGCTTAGACTTTCCTTGGATTTCTTCACGGTGGGCAAAGAAATGAACGGAGTTCAAGGATTTGCAACATGACGACAAAAGCGCGCTTGGAATTGTTCCTGAAAGAAGTTTCGCATCATCTGCACAACGAGTTGATTCCGTTTTGGATGACGCATGGCGAGGATAAGGAATACGGCGGATTCCTGACTTATCTCGACCGGAACGGCAACCCGACGGGTGAAACGCTCAAGACGCTCATCTGCCAGACGCGCATGATCTACACCGCGTCGTCGGCGCATCGGGCCGGACTCGGCGGCGGGTACTTTCTCGACAGTGCAAGGCAGGGTGTCGAATTTCTCATCAAACATTTCTGGGACCACGAATTCGGTGGATGGATTTGGACGACCGAACGCGACGGCACGCCGGTCAACCAGAGCAAGATCGGTTACGGGCAATCATTTGGAATTTACTGCCTGTCGGAGTACGCCCGTGCGTCGAACGACCCGCGTGGCCTTGAATGGGCGCTGAAGACCTACCAAGTCCTTCAAACCGAGGCAGCGGACAATTATGCCGGCGGCTACTATGAATTTCTTGAGCGCGACTGGGCAAAAAAGCGGCCCGGTGTGTATGGCGGCGACCGGAAATCGTACGACGTCCATATGCACCTGATGGAAGCCTTCACAAATCTTTATGCCGCCACAGGCAATCCGCGCCACAAGGAACGAACCCTCGAAGTCATCCGAATCCTTTTCGACCGCGTCATGCACCCGGAATTCGGTACCGGCATCGCCCAGTTCTCGCTTGACTGGAAGCCGTTGCGCGCAATTTTATTCAAGGACGTCTGGGGAGCGGACCGCGACGTGGACGACGAGGAAGGGCGTCCCATGAACAACACCAGTTTTGGGCACAATGTCGAGTTTGCGTGGTTGTTTCTCTTGGCGGTTGAGGTTCTTGGACTGGACATTGCGCCCTACAAGGAACGGCTCCGGAAGATATTCGACCACTGTGTGACCTACGGGATAGACTGGAACAAGGGCGGCGTCTTTTGCGAGGGACCGCACGACGGCCCGGCCCGCGAGCGTAACAAGGAATTCTGGCAGCAGTCCGAATGCCTGACAGGACTGATGGACGCCTATCTGTTATTTGGCGACGAGAAATACCTCGATGCCTACGAGAACGTGCATCGCTTCGTCATGGACGTGATGATCAACCACGAGGTGGGCGAATGGTGGCCCCTCTTCGACGAGAACAACAACCTGATCTGGGACCACATGGCCCACGCATGGAAGATCAACTACCATACCGTCCGTTCGATGATCCTCACCGAGGCCCGACTCAAAAAAGCCCTCGCGCGGTTGTAAGCGGGGTAAGACAACAAACGGGGCAGATGCGGCAAGGGCCAGACTACAATGGGGTGCTTGGCCTTTTCGTCTGGGAAAAGTGGAATGTGGATGTTGCACGGCGAACCTGTCGCAGTCTCGATAGGTTGTGTGTATCGTTGCAGCGGATGGCGCCTGATTTCCTATTGCCGCATTGATCGCCCCTACGCGACTTCATGCCGGCGCGAAAGGTAATAGAGGATCGGGACAGCCATGCGGGAGAGCAGCAGGGAGGCGATTTCGCCGGCCATGAGCGAGATGGCGAGGCCTTGGAAGATGGGATCGAACAGGATCACGGACGATCCGACGATGACGGCGGCGGCGGTCAGGAGCATGGGGCGGAAGCGCACGGCGCCGGCATCCACCACCGCGTCGGCAAGCGGCATGCCTTCTTTCAGCCGGAGTTCGATGAAATCCACGAGGATGATCGAGTTGCGGACGACGATTCCGGCGCCCGCGATGAATCCGATCATCGAGGTGGCGGTGAAAAACGCGCCCATGAGCCAGTGCGCGGGCAGAATCCCCACGAGCGAAAACGGGATCGCGGCCATGATCACGAAGGGCGTCTTGAGCGACTGGAACCAGCCGACGACGAGGATGAAAATCAGCACGAGCACGGCGGCAAACGCCAGGCCCATGTCGCGGAAAACCTCGTAGGTCACAAACCATTCGCCGTCCCATTTGATCGCGATTTTTTCGGATGAAAACGGCTGCATGGTCGAGTACTGCTCGACAGGGTAGCCTTCGGGGATGACGAGCGCGGCGACACGTTTCATCAGTGCAAAGATGACGTACACCGGGCTTTCCGCGACGCCGCCGACGTCGCCGGTTACGTAGACCACGGGCATCAGGTTCTTGTGGTAGATGCTTTTATCCTGGATGGTCTCGGTGATTTTTACAATCTCGCCGAGCGACACGAGATTCCCCTTGTCGCCGGCCACTTTGATTGCTTTTAGGTCCTCGACGCTCGACCGATGCGCGCGGTCGAGCCGCAGCATAATCGCCACGTCCTCCTTTTCCTTGGGTTGGTGAATCAGGCCCACGCCCGTGCCTTCCAGTGCGGTGCGCAGGGTGAGGCCGGCCTGTTCAACGGAGATACCGTTCAGGGCAGCCTTTTCCTGGTCAATGTCAAAGTGGATTTTCGTCTGGTCATCTTCCACGTACCAGTCGGTGTCCACCACGCCTTCGGTCTGTTCGAAGATTTCGCGGACCTTGCGCGCGACTTCGATTTGCCGCTCGTACGTGGGGCCGTACACTTCCGCGACAAGCGTTTGCAGCACGGGCGGGCCCGGCGGCACCTCGGCGACTTTTACGCGCGCGCCGAACCGTTCGGCGACGGCCTGAATGCCGGGCCGGACACGCTTGGCGATATCGTGGCTCTGTGCAGCGCGGGCTTCCTTGGGCGCGAGATTGACTTGGATGTCGGCTTCATTTGGGTTGCTGCGCAGGAAATAATGGCGGACAAGCCCGTTGAAGTTGTGCGGGGATGCCGTTCCGACGTAGGTTTGCATGTTGGCGACTTCGGGAACGGTCCGCAGATAGTCGGCGATGGCGCGCGTGGCCGTGGCGGTTTGTTCGAGCGTGGTCCCTTCGGGCATGTCAATGATAACCTGGAATTCGCTTTTGTTATCGAAGGGCAGCATTTTGACAAGCACCTTAGACAACGGCACCAATGAACACGCCGCGAGCAGTAAAAGCGACACCATGACCAGGAATCCGTAACGCAGGATGGGGCGGTGAATCAACGGATCCATGACGCGACGATAAAGACGGTCAAGAGCGCCTTCACTGTGCGCGTGGGACGGCGTCCCCGCCGTCCGCATCGCGATGTCCGATTCCGGCGGGAGGGACGGCGTCCCCGTCGTTCGCCGCATTCGACGGAACCATGATTGCTTGTGCTTGTGCGGCGTTTCGGCGCGAAGGAGGCGGTACGCCGCCCACGGCGTTACCATGAATGACACAATGACCGAGAAGATCATCGCCGCGGATGCGCCGACCGGAATGGGCGCCATGTACGGTCCCATGAGTCCGCGCACAAAGGCCATCGGCAGGATCGCCGCGATGACGGCCGCCGTGGCGAGCAGTGTCGGATTGCCGACCTCGTCCACCGCGTCCACGGCGATTTCGATAACCGGGCGTCCCTTGTTTTCGGGCAGATGGTAATGGCGCACGATGTTTTCGACGACGACGATCGCGTCGTCCACCAGAATGCCGATCGAGAAGATCAAAGCAAAGAGCGTCACGCGGTTGAGCGTGTAGCCGTAGAAATAGAAAACCACCAACGTCAACGCCAGCGTGACCGGTATTGCGATCGCCACCGTTCCCGATTCGCGGACGCCCAAGACGAACGCAATCAGGATGGCGACCGACACGACGGCCAGAAACATGTGATACAGCAGTTCGTTCGATTTTTCCTGGGCCGTTTCACCATAGTTGCGCGAAACCGTGACCTGAATGTCCGACGGGATTACCGTGCCTTGCAATGCGCGCACCTTTTCAATGACATGATCCGCGATGGTAATGGCGTTGGAGCCCTTGCGCTTGGCCACCGAAATGGTTACGGCGGGCGCCGGCCCGGACGATTCGGCGCCTTTTTCCGGGCGGCCCAGCACGTGGCTGTGCGCGCTTGCCGGACCTTCGATGTTGAAGACATAATTCGCCGCCTCCTCCGGGCCGTCGAGAATTTCCGAAACGTCGCGAAGATAAATCGGCCGTTTGTCAAAGACGCCGATTACGACCGCGCCCACCTCGTCGGCGTTCTTCAGGAAACCGCCTGCTTCAACGAGAAACTCACGGTTTCCGGCGGAAAAACTGCCCGCGGCGTTCTGTGCGTTGGCCCGGCTCAACATGGGAATAATCGTTGCCGGCGCGACGCCGTACGCGGCCATCCTCGCCGGATCGAGGACCACGCGGACCTGCCGCCGCTGGCCGCCGATCAATTTGACTTCCGACACGTTCGCGACTTCCTTGATGGCGTCGTGCAACTGCGCCGCGACGCGCCGCAACGTGAAATGGTCATATCGTTCGCTCGACAACGTCAGCGCCAGAATGGGCACGTCGTCGATCGAGCGTGGCTTGATAAGCGGCTGGCTGCAACCCGGCGGGATAATGTCGAAATTCGAGAACATTTTCTGGTTGAGGCGGACAATTGCGTCTTCCTCGTTTTCGCCGACATAGAAGCGCACCACGGCGAACGCCGCGCCGGGACTGGATGTCGAGTAGATGTACTCGACGCCGGGTATTTCCCAAAGCAACTTTTCCATGGGTTTTGTGACGCGCTCTTCGATTTCCTTCGCGCCGGCCCCCGGCATCTGCACGAAGATGTCAATCATCGGCACGACGATTTGCGGTTCTTCCTCACGGGGCAGCAGCACCACCGCGCCCAGAC
This sequence comes from Candidatus Hydrogenedentota bacterium, assembly GCA_035450225.1. Classification (NCBI taxonomy): domain Bacteria; kingdom Pseudomonadati; phylum Candidatus Hydrogenedentota; species Candidatus Hydrogenedentota bacterium. The sequence goes on along the minus strand of DAOTMJ010000022.1, from coordinate 69,305 downwards.
CCAGCAGGAGGGACGCGGCGATCATGAGCGGGGTGAGTTTCGAATCAATAAATACATGGGCGATTTTACCTGCAAGTCCCTGCGTCTTCATGGAAACCCCCGCCTTCATGATTCGATGCGGACGCCGTCCTGGACGGCCCCGAGATTGCCCGTAACGATCGTCTCTCCATCGCTCAAACCCGATAACACTTCGATCCGTTCGCCGTAGGGCTTGCCCGTCTTGACGAGCCGCAGCCGGGCGATATGATCGTCGCCTACCACGAACACGCCCGTCAACTGACCCCGTTCGGTCACCGCTGAAACGGGCACAGTCAGCGCCTTTTTCTCGCCCGAAATGTAACGTACCCGGCCAAACAAGCCGAAATGTAGGTTGGGCGCCGCGGGCAGGGACACCTTCACGACAAACGTGTGGCTGCCCGGATCGGACGATGGCGTCACCTCGGATACGGTTCCGGCGATGGGCTCGTTGCCCAAGGCGTCAATCAGGACCGAAATCGCGTCGCCGATCCGGAAACGGCCGACCCGGCTTTCGTCCACATTTGCTTCAAGACGGTACGCCTGGTTGTCTTCGATTTCGAGCAGCGGCATGCCCGGCGTGGCCAAATCACCCACTTCGGCGAACTTGCGTGTGACAATGCCGTCCATGGGGCTGACAATGCGAGTGCATCCGAGCAGGATTTGGGCGTTGGCCAGTTCGGCTTGCGCCCGTTCAATCCGCGCGGCGGCCTCGGCGCGTTTGGCATCGAACGATTTGAGCGCTTGATCGGCCTGGTTGTAGGCGGCGGCGGCCGCTTTTTGCTTGGCTTCGGCCTCGTCGTAGGCTTGTCGGCTGATCGCCTCGTTCTGGGCCAGTCCTTTGAGACGTTCCAGCGTCGCGTTGGCAAGGTTCTGATTGGCCACGGCCGCTTCCCGTGCGGCTTGGGCGCCGCCATAACCCTTTTCGACTTCCTGCAAGGCGCTTTGGGCTTCCAACAATCCGCTTTCAGCTTTTTTGACCTGCGCGGTCGCTTCGCGGTCATCAATCTCAATCAACAACATGCCGGTCGTTACGGGAAGTCCCTCGTTTACATGAATGGCCCGAATATGGCCCATGAGTTTGCTCTGAATCGTGGCAAAAGCCTTCGATCGGACCGTGCCGGCGGCCTCCTCGGAGGTTTGAACGGTTTGCATGACGACTTTTTCGGTGGCGGCTTTGACGATGGCGGACGGTGGTGCGACACCCGGTTCGGTCGCGGATTTGTGGCAACCCCATATACACGCCGTCAGAATCGGCGCCAACACCGTTATGAGCAAATATCGTTTCATGTCAAACATTTCTCCTGAAATCGGCTTCTTTCACAAGCGGCCTTTCCTTGTCGAATGCGAAAAAGGTTCGACCGAAAGAGTACAATAGTTTGATGGTTTGTACAACCCCTTGAATAACACCCGCCGATGGCCGGGAATTCCGGCTGTCTGTATTATGTTTGTGTTTTTATAAAGAAAGGCCTGAGCGTGACTCGGGCAATAGGAGCGCTTGCATAACCGCACGCGGATGTCATGCGAAAAAGCGGCAAAAAAGCACTAGATAAGGTTCCCGTCATCGAGTACATTTCGATGGACGACGAGGGCGTCGCATTTTCTCCGGAAGAAAAGATCGTGTTGAACCGAGTGAACCGCAAGATTGCGGCGGGCCAGTCGCTCGACGACATCATGACCTTTGCTTTCGAGGCGACACGGGGCATTATTCCTTGCGACCGTTTGGGACTGGCCTTTATTGAGGAGGATGGACGTCGGGTCGTTGCCTATTGGGCCAAGGCCGTCTACGAACCGCTTTTTTTGAAAAATGGGTTTGCACAGGACATCGAGGGGAGTTCCCTCAAAGAGGTGCTCCAAACCGGCACGCCGCGGATTATCAACGACTTGGAGCAATATGCGCGCGAACATCCGGACAGCGCGTCCACGCGCGCCATTCTTCATGAGGGCATACGGTCGAGCATGACGTGTCCGATTTGGGTGGAGGAACGCCCGATTGGTTTTCTTTTTCGAAGTGCGCGTCAGCCCCATGCATACGACTTGCATCACGTCCGTCTTCATCAAGCCATCGCCGAACGCCTGGGGCAGACCATCGAAAAGGCATGGCGGATTGAGCGGTTGCATGCGGTCAACCGCGCCTATTTCGAGATACTGGGCTTTGTCAGCCATGAATTGAAGAGTCCGCTGGCGTCCATCGTGATGGACATCTATTCGCTTGAGAGCGGCATGTTCGGTCCGGTTACCGATTCCCAACGTGAAAAACTGGGCCGCATGGTGAAAAAGGCCCAGTATCTACTGGGAATGGTCGAGGAATATATCGGCCTGTCCCGACTGGAAAGCAACGAACTGGAGGCAAAATATCAATCCAATGTGGATTTCAGGACCGACGTGATCGATCCGGCGCTGGTCATCGTGGACAGTCTAGCACAGGACGCGGGGATGACCATCGAGCAAGATTGCCCGGAAGCCCCCTTGAGTCTGCAATGCGATCCAGCCCTGATGACCGTGGTCATGGTAAATCTGCTTGGAAATGCCGTAAAATATGGAAAGCGCGAGGGCCGGATACGGATTCGTGCCCACACGGTGGACGGCCGATTGCGAGTCTCTGTGTGGAACGAAGGCCCCGGTTTTCCGCCCGAGGAGAAACCCCGGCTTTTCCGGAAGTTCTCGCGCTTGCGGACCCCCGAATTGCTCAAGCGCAAGGGAACGGGGGTCGGCTTGTATTCGACGTGGCGAATCATTCAGTTGCATGGCGGCCGGATCTGGGCGGATTCCGAACCCGGACAATGGGCGGAGTTCTCGTTCGAGATACCCCTTGCGCCCGGCCGGTAGTTTGGAAGAAAGGACGGGGCATTCGATGGAAACCACTGCCAATCCCGATGCCGTTCCCATTCGGGAAGGCGAAATCGAGGAAACACTGAAAGCGGGCGCTCGACATGACGGCGCGCGCGTGCGCGAGATTCTCGCCAAGGCAAAGACGCTCAAGGGGCTTCCGGCTTCCGATGTGGCCGTGCTGATGGCGATCAGCGACCCGGAACTGCTGGGCGAGTTGTTCGCCACGGCCCGGCAGGTCAAAGAAGAAATCTACGGCAAGCGGCTTGTCTTGTTTGCCCCGCTCTACATCTCCAACCTGTGCGGAAACGAATGTCTCTATTGCGCATTCCGGGCACGCAACAAGGCTGTGAAACGCCGTGCGCTTTCACAGGAAGAGATTGCGCACGAAATCAAGGTGCTCGTCGAACAGGGCCACAAGCGCGTGCTCCTTGTCGCGGGCGAATCCTATCCGGAGGAGGGCTTTTCGTATGTCCTCCGGAGCATCGAGACGATTTACGCCACGCGAAGCGGCAACGGCGAGATTCGCCGCGTCAACGCCAACGTCGCCCCGCTTACGCTCGACGAGTTCAGGCAACTCAAAGCGGCCAAGATCGGCACGTACCAGCTTTTCCAGGAAACGTATCATCGCGAAACCTATGCCAAGATGCACATCGGCGGCAAGAAGAAGAATTACGACTGGCGCGTGACCGCCATGGACCGCGCCATGCAGGCCGGCATTGACGATGTCGGCATCGGCGTCCTGTTCGGACTGTTCGACTGGCGTTTCGAAATCCTTGCCATGATGCAGCATATCGCCCATCTGGAGGAGCGTTTCGGTGTCGGACCGCACACAATCAGCGTGCCGCGCCTCGAACCGGCGACGGGTTCCGACATCGCCCTGCATCCGCCGCACGCCGTCAGCGACCTCGATTTCCGCAAGATTGTCGCGATCCTCCGTCTGGCGGTGCCGTACACGGGGATCATCATGAGCACGCGCGAAACGGCGAACATCCGCCGCGAAACCTTTGCGCTCGGCGTGTCGCAGATTTCCGCGGGCAGCCGAACGAATCCCGGAGGCTACACCGAAGGCGATCCCATTGCCGTCAGCGAGCAATTTTCGCTTGGCGATCACCGTTCCCTCGACGAGGTCATCCGCGACGTGGCCTCGCTCGGCTATATTCCGTCGTTCTGCACCGCCTGCTACCGCCTCGGACGGACTGGCCAGGACTTCATGGACATGGCCAAGCCCGGCGACATCAAAAACCACTGCGATCCGAATGCTTTGTCCACGTTCCAAGAGTACTTGATTGACTACGCGTCGCCCGAAACGCGCGAGGCCGGCGAAAAACTCATTGCCGAGACGCTCGCGCGCATGAATGATCGGCAGCGAAATACATCTGAAAAACTTTTGGCTAAAGTGCGCGAAGGAAAGCGCGACGTGTTTTGCTGAAACCATCCAACCGGCAACATGGAGAAACCGCAATGAACAAACATATCATTCTGGGCGTGCACATCACCGACCGGCTTCGCAAAGTGGCGGAAGTCCAGCAACTCTTCTCGCAGTACGGCTGCAACATCAAGACCCGCCTTGGCCTGCACGAAGTCGAGAACGTCTGTTCGCCCAACGGCATCGTCCTGCTCGAAATGTACGGAGATGAAGCGGTCTGTTTCGAACTTGCCGATAAACTCGCCGCCATTGATGGAATCGAAGTGAAGAAAATGGTTTTTGAACACTGAGAATTGGGTGGCTGGTGGCTGGCAAGAGACCGGGAATGACGGTTACGCATCACGAACAATAGGAAGTTTGGCAACAGGCCATGGAATTGGTGACGCTTGTTTACGATCACACGCGATCATTTCCAAGGGGCGAGATATACGGTCTGACGAACCAGCTCCGCCGGGCTGCGATATCCGTTCCTTCAAACATTGCGGAAGGTCAGGGGCGCCGGTCCACGAAAGAGTTTCTCAATCGTCTTTCGATGGCGCGCGGTTCTCTAATGGAAGTGCGAACCCAAGCGGAAATCGCCAGGCGTCTGGCCTTTTTCGCCCCGGCACAACATGCCGAAATTCGAGAATGCACGGAAACCGTTGGCCGTCTTTTGAACGGCCTGATTCGAGCGCTTGAAAGGAAATTATAACGCCAAACCACCAACCACCAGCCACCAACCACCAACCACTATTGGGAGATTGAGCCACGGCATCGAAAGGTTCGACATATCGCGTAGAGCGCGACCTGATCGGTGAGAAGCCCGTACCGGCGGAAGCATTGTACGGCGTGCATACCGTGCGCGCGAGTGAAAATTTTCCCTTGGCGGGGCGGCCGTCGCATCCGGCGCTTGTGGCCGCATACGGAGACGTGAAACTCGCGTGCGCGCTGACGAATCAGGCCATGGGCGTCTGGGATGACGATTTGCAAAAGGCCGATGCCATCGTGCGCGCATGCCGTGAGATGGCATCGGGCGAATTGACCCGGCACGTCGTCGTGGATGCGCTTCAGGGCGGGGCCGGCACAAGCCTCAACATGAACGTCAACGAGGTCATCGCGAACCGCGCCCTCGATTTGCTTGGCGAACCACGCGGCAACTATCGCCGTGTTTCGCCGCTCGACGATGTGAACCGGCACCAATCCACGAACGACACGTACCCGACCGCGTTGCGTCTCGCGGCCATCCGCCTGCTGCACGAACTCGAAGCCCGCGTACTCGCATTACAGGAAGCATTTCAAGAAAAGGAAAAGGCCTTCGCCCACATCGTCAAAGTCGGACGCACGGAATACCAGGACGCCGTGCTCACGACGCTCGGACGCGAAATGGGCGCGTATGCCGAGGCGTTCAACCGCGACCGCTGGCGCATTTACAAATGCGAGGAACGCCTGCGCGTTGTCAATCTCGGCGGCACGGCGGTCGGCACCGGCTTGGCCGCCCCGCGCACCTATATTTTCCGTGTGGTCGAATCCCTGCGCGAAATCACGGGCATCGGTTTTGCCCGAGCGGAAAATCTCGTCGAAGCCACGCAAAACACGGATGTGTTTGTCGAGGTTTCCGGTATTCTGAAAGCGTGCGCCACGTCGCTCATCAAAGTCTGTTCGGACCTGCGTCTGCTGTCATCGGGGCCGGAGGCGGGATTCGGCGAGATCCGTTTGCCGGAACGTCAAGCCGGTTCCTCCATTATGCCCGGCAAGGTCAATCCCGTGATTCCGGAAGCCGTGACGCAAGCCGGCATGCTCGTGATGGGGAATGACGCCACGCTGGCCGCAGCCTGCGCATCGGGCAGCCTCGAACTCAACGCGTTCATGCCGCTGATCGCGCTGTGCCTGCTCGACAGTTGCGATCTGCTTTCGCGATCGTGCGAGATCCTGCGCACACACTGCGTCGAGGGCATCGAGGCCGACGAGGCGCGGTGTCGCGCCCACGTCGAAGGATCGACCGCCATTGCCACGGCGCTTCTGCCCGCAATCGGGTATGAGGGCGCATGCGCCGTCGTTCAAGAAGCCAAGGCCACGGGTCGAACGATCCGCGAGATAGTCGTCGGCAGCGGACGTCTCGACCCTGATGCTTTCAACGAACTCATTACCCCCGAAGCCGTCTGCCGGCTCGGATCGAGCATACCCATCCCGCCACGACAGGAAAAAGGTTCCACGCAATGAGCATGGCCGCGCCCAAGAGTTTTCGCCTGCACATCGGCCTGTTTGGACGCCGCAACGTCGGCAAGTCGAGCCTGCTGAACGCCATCACGGCGCAGCAGGTTTCGATCGTATCGGATCACGCGGGCACCACCACCGATCCCGTCGAAAAACCGATGGAACTGCTCCCGCTCGGCCCGGTGCTTTTCATTGACACCGCCGGTTTGGACGATGTCGGGGCGCTCGGCGAACTGCGTGTGCAGAAGACGCGCCAGGTGTTCGATCGCACGGATTTGGGCGTAATTGTCGCCGAGGCGCCCGTCTGGGGCGAGTTCGAGGACGGAATTCTGCGTGAATTGGAAGAGCGCAAGACGCCCTGTATCGCGGTGTTCAACAAAGTGGACATCGAAAGTCCGCCGCCCGACATTCTCGAACGTCTACGCGCAAGGAACATCCCCGTCGTCATGACCGCCGCCTCCGCGGGAAAGGGGATCCTCGATTTCCGCCAGGCGCTGCTCGACAACGCGCCCGACGATTTCGTCAACAATCCGACCATTCTCGGCGACCTCGTCGGCCCCGGCGAAATGGCCGTGCTGGTCGTTCCCATAGACAAGGAAGCGCCCAAGGGCCGCCTCATCATGCCGCAGGTTCAGTCCATTCGCGATCTGCTCGACAGCGACGCCTATTGCATGGTCGTCAAGGAACGTGAACTACGCGCCGCGCTCGACCGGCTCAAGAAACCGCCCAAACTCGTTGTAACCGATTCGCAGGCTTTTCTGAAGGTATCCGCCGACACGCCCCGCGATGTGCCGCTGACCAGTTTCTCCATCCTGTTTTCGCGCTTCCGGGGCGATCTGCTCACGCAAGTCGAGGGAACGCTTGCCATCGAAGACCTCAGGGCCGGCGATCGTATCCTCGTGTCGGAAGCATGCAGCCATCATCCCATCGGGGAAGACATCGGCCGCGTCAAGATCCCGCGCTGGCTCACGCAATACGTAGGCGGCAAACTCGAATTTGACCATGTCCGCGGCCACGACTTTCCCGAAGACCTTTCGTCCTACAAACTTGTCATCCACTGCGGCGCATGCACCATCAACCGGCGAGAGATGCTCCGGCGCCTTCTGCGCTGCCGGCAGGCCGGAATCCCCTCGACAAACTACGGACTGGCCATTGCCTACAGCCTGGGCATCTTCGAACGCGCCCTTGAGCCTTTTCCCGCCGCGCTCGAACTCGTCAAACGAAAACGCGCGTGATAACGGGTTCATTTTGCGGCATGCCGCTTGAGGCAGTGCATCAGCCAGGGAACGTTCCAGAAACAATTGAGGGGGGAATCGAAGGTTTTTTCACGATTCAGCCGTTCCCATTGCGCCAAGGCGGCATCACGGAAAAAAGTGTCCTGGGTGAGTTCATACGCGGCAAAGATCACAGGCAGGATTATCAGGTCGTAATTGGACGATGGCGCGTAGCGGGGATTGTGCGAATAGCCGGCCACGGCGCCGGGTGTGTCCCAGTCGGTATTTTCGCACACAATGGCATCGGCCATTCCCACCAGCGCCTGTGCGGCCTGCACGTCACCGGTCGCCCGATACCAGAGATGGAGGGGACGGGCCAGTTGCGCCATCATCCACGGCACGTTGCCCTTGTAGACACGCGAACCGTGCGTTTCGGCCCATGCGCCTCGGCGGACATCCATGATTTCGAGAATCCGCTTGACACGCACGGCTTCTTCGTCCATGTATTTTGGGTCGCCGGTCAATGCAAAGGCCGAATAGACGGCATCGAGCGGACCGGCGTGATCGCGAACGCTCGGATTGTCCATGGCCGCATGAACGCGGATGCAGTAGTCGGCGGCGGACACGACGGCTTCATCAATGTCCGGTTCGCCGGTCAAATGGGCGAACCATGCGAGTCCTTCCGTGCGCAGGTTGGGATGCCACGGTCCGGCGACATGGTTTTCCCCCGGCCCGTGAAGGGCGCCCCGCCAATCCTTGCCGGGGATGTCGCAGCGGATAATGGCCACGTCGGCTACATGACGGCAAACCTCGAATGCGCGGTCGAACCATGCGCGATCGCCGCTTATGAGCCATTCCGACCATAACCCAAGCATCCGCTCGTAGTAATTGTTGTTCCATTTGGGCAAACCGCCGAAGTACGGCGAATCCGGGAAATCGCGGATGCCGAATTTCTGGCCAAAATCCTCCCACGTCTTGCCGGAGTACGCCGTTTCGGTATAGTCCCGCAGGGCGGGAAACACATCCGAGGTCCAAGCCGGGCCGAAAGCGCCGGTCGAGCAGAAATACGCGGGGTTTTGCAGTACGGGCGGCACGGAAATCGCCGCTGAAAAGGCGGCTGGCTCCACGTCTCCGAAGGCAAGCCATACCTCGTGGGTTTTCGCTTCGCCCGGTGTGAAGACGATTGGTGAGGATTCAGCCGCCACAAGGTCAATGACAAGCGTCTTGTCCTTGAGACTGGCGGACTTGGGGTAAAGTTCGCGGAAATGCCGCATGGCGACTGCGCCGCCCTTCCATGCCACAAAAAACGGCGACTTGGGATTGACGGGGGCCCCGTTCAAACGGCGATCGGTTTCAGAAATCTGTCGTAGCGTGAATTCACCGCCTACGGGACCGCTTGGCACGCAGGGTTCGGACGGATTTTCCGGAAAGGTGAAGGATATCCGCAAACCCGCCAAGGGCAATGGTTTGCTGGTGTCGTTGATCAGTTGCAGGCGGCAAAGAAGATACGGAAGTTTATTGTATGCCGAAATATACATGCGATAATGGGCATATGTTCTATTTTCGTTGTCTATTCGTCCTTCCGTCAAGGCGGTGTAACGAAATGGGCCTTCATCAATAACGCTGAACGATTCCGTCGCCGCCCGAATTTCCTCCCCTTCGACCACGGCGGTCAAGTGCGCGTGCGTAATCGCTGTCGTTTCCCTAAAACGCACGGAATCGAGCATGAAATCCGGCAGGGAATTGAAACGAACCTCGCCCGCCTCGACGGCGATTCCCGGATTCAAGGGCTTGATTTGTCCAGAGGCGTCCCCGCCTTTTTCCTCCGTCACAAAGGCCAATTCGACCGTGTTGGTGTCCGGATAGACTGGAAAATCGAAAAGCAGCCATTGCACGGAGTCGTCCGGCCATTGGCTGGAGACGGTTCGGTTTGCCGGGATTCGTTTCCGATCCGCGCGAAGAATGGCGTCGTGAACATCCGCCACTTTTCCGGGGTGAACGGGAATACCGCAACGCGCTGGAAAACCTTCCTTCGGGATGCCCGCGGGTTTCGACACGTTGAGGATAATGGGACCGGCCCACGGTTCAGCGAAAGGGGGCAAGGGCCAATGGTCCCTGTGAAACGCGTTCACGGCCTTTTCGGAGGGGCGCTTGCCAAGAGTCCATTCCGCGCCTTCTTCGAGAAGCGCCACATCGCCCCAATAGATATGCGTCTGGAACCGGAAAGCGTTGGGATCTTCCTGGCGCGTCTTGCCGGACTCGCCCGGTTGATAGAAATCCTTGTCGGACAGGGTCCGCGAATCCAAGGCGTCGTAGGCCAGCAGGGTCAGCAGGAATTTTTGGCCGGGCTTTACCGGCAACGGAATACGGAGGCCATCCGGCGTGCCGTGGGGGCAGGGATCGGCGACATCGGCGCTCCATACGACCCGGCCATCCACGAGGATCTGTTTGAAACGATGCCCGAGGAAGCCTTCCGCGGTCAGCCAGGAACCATCCGGCACAATGCCTTCCGCCTGGTAGTCGTCCGTGCAGTAAAAGGCCAGCGAAATCGGTTCACGCCAATCGGGGGGAACGGAAACTTCCCGGTAAAGCGACGCCGAACTGCCTTTCAGGCTTTCCTCCCACGGATGGCGCATAACCAAGAGGGCGCGATGATCGAAACGCATGCGCCACGCGCCTTGGGTGCGCTGTTCCCACCCGGACGCGAGATCAAGGGAGATTGCGCGCTGGGCATGGGTCATGGACGGCAGGCAAACCAGCACGGAAAACAGCAGCAGCGGCATCGCGGGCAAAACGGGCGGCCAATACTCGAAAAAACGACCGTGATAAGGTTCGATGCGGTTTTGCCTTGACAAGAAACACCGGGCAATCATCGAAAATCTTCCCACTCCGGATTCGTGGCCATTGCCGTTTCCGTTTTTATTTCCGCACCCTGCAAACCGTTCGGCATGCGGGCCTATTCATCGGGCGACGCACTCAGGGACGGTTCGGGAAGGCGCGCATTTCTTTGGGTACGAGGTAAACGTCCATTCCGCATTCGAGTTTGAGTTCCTGATAGCGTTCCTGTGTCAGGTTTACCTGGACCGGGTCACCCCATTCGGAGATCAGTTCGACCTTGACGGCCGGACCGGCGGGGTTTACATGACTGACGCAGGCGCGAAAGCGGTTCGGGTCGGCGGAATCGTGCGAAATATCGAGCAGGTGTGGGCGCACGAACACCAGGGCGGACTCGGCGCCGCCCGCGGCCGTCGCGCCGATAAGGGGTTGTCCGTTTTCGATGCGGCCGTGGAACAGGTTGACGTCGCCGAGGAAATTGTAGACAAAGGCGTTCGCCGGCGAATGATAGACCTCGGCGGGGCGGCCTGTCTGCTCGATGCGCCCCTCGTTCATGACGACGACGCGGTCGGCCACTTCGAGCGCCTCTTCCTGATCATGGGTGACGAACACGCTGGTCACGTGAATCTCGTCGTGGAGCCGCCGCAGCCACCGGCGCAGTTCCTTGCGAACCTTCGCGTCGAGCGCCCCAAACGGTTCGTCGAGCAGCAAGACTTTCGGCTCGACGGCCAACGCCCGCGCCAGCGCAACCCGCTGCCGCTGTCCGCCCGACAACTGGGCCGGACGGCGGTAGGCAATCCGGTCGAGTTGCACCAAGCGCAGGAGTTTCATGACTTTTTCGGCGATTTCCGCCTTAGAGGGACGCGAACGGCGCGGCCTTACGTCAAGTCCAAAGGCGACATTGTCGTAGACGGTCATGTGTTTGAACAGGGCGTAATGCTGAAACACGAACCCGACCCGCCGCTGCTGCACCTGCTGCGCGGTCGCATCCTCGCCTTCGAGCAATACGCTGCCGCTGTCCGGCGTTTCCAAGCCCGCGATGATCCGCAGCAAGGTGGTCTTGCCCGAACCCGACGGGCCCAGCAAGGCCACCAGTTCACCCGCCTCGACGCGAAGACTTACGTCTTTCAGCGCGGCGAAATCGCCGAAATGCTTGGATACGTTGCGGACTTCGATGCTCATGGCTGCGTCTTTCCCGTCAAGCGCCGCAGGGCGGCCACTTCTTCATCGGTCAGGTAACGCCATTGTCCCGGACGCAACCCGCGTGTCGTGATGCCGGCGAACGAAACGCGGCGCAGTTCGACAACCCGGTGCCCGGCGGCTTCGCACATTCGCTTGACCTCGTGTTTGCGGCCTTCGTGCAGCGTCAGCCGCAAGGTCGTAACTTGCGCGCTCGCGTGGACGATGACCGCTTGCGCGGGCGCCGTCGGGCCGTCTTCCAACAGGATGCCGCGCTCGATTCGCGCAACCGTCTCCGGAAGCACGCGGCCTCGAACCGTTGCGAGATAGACTTTCGGAGTTTCAAAGCTTGGATGCATCAGACGGTAGGCGAGTTCGCCGTCGTTCGTCAACAACAAGGCCCCCTGCACGTCCATATCCAGCCGCCCGACCGGAAATACCCGGGCCGAAACGCCTTGCAGGCCATCGAGAACCGTCCGGCGGCCATGGGTGTCCGCCACGGTCGTAACCACATTTCGCGGCTTGTTGAGAAGGATGTAAACAAACCGTTCTTCCTGCACGCGGCGTCCGTTGTGCGTGACGATATCCGAGGCGGGATTGACGCTTTCGCCCAGAACCGCCACGCGCCCGTTGATTTCGATGCGGCCTTCTTCGATAAGTTTTTCCGCTGCGCGCCGCGAGGCTACGCCGCACCGGGCAAGGTATTGCTGGAGTCGCATCACCGGGTCAACTCATCTCCCGCAGTTCCTCAATCGAAGGCAGTTCTTTGAGGCTCTTCATACCGAAATGAACGAGAAACTCGTCCGTCGTCCGGTACAGTTTGGGGCGTCCCGGCGTTTCAGCCACGCCGGAAACCTTGATGAGGCGTTTTTCCTGAAGCGTGTCGAAGGCATACGATACGCTGACGCCGCGGATCGCCTCGACATCGGCCCGCGTCACCGGCTGCTTGTAGGCGATGATTGCCAAGGTTTCGAGCACGGCTTTCGATAGAGTCTTGCTTCGCTTGATCTGAAATAGGCGGCGGATGAAAGGCGCATATTCCGGTTTCGTGAGCAGTTGATAGCCGCCCGCGATGTCCCGCAGGAAAAACGGCACGTGCATGCCGTCGAGTTCCTCGCGCAATTCCTGGAGCATGTTCGCCACAATGTCCGGATCGATACCGCCCAGCGCTTCGGCGAGCCGGCCGATGCTCAACGGGCGATCCGCCGCGAACAACATCGCCCAGATCGCCTGCCGCGTCTCGTCGCGTCCCAGCATTTCGACCGGTTCGAGATCCTCGGACGGTTCTTCTTCCAGTTGCTCTTCCCGCTCGTTCAGTTCGTCTTCTGCCATATCCGTTTCAGTCCTGGATTCAGGTTCGATTCAACGTTTCCGATCATCTGCATGCAGCCGTGCGCGGCGCGATTTCCTTCAAACACGTCTTTTCGCCGGAATTTTCATTGGCCGGCATCGAAATCTTCACCTTCCCGCTTCCGGGAATCCGTCACGATAACCATTGTACCTGCTGTTTCTTACACCGGTTACACCTGTGCCTTTTCCCCATTGCGAGTATACCGGCGCACCCGCCCGGAAAGCAATGAACGGCAAATGCGCTCAGGCGCCCTTGGATTGCAATTGTTCAATGGCCCTTGCGAGTTCGTCGCGTCGTTTTTCGATGGGGGCGGGGTCTTTGGTGTAGGTCTTGAGATCTTTGGTGATGGATTCGGGAACTGTCAGCAGCGCTTCGTATTTTTTCAGGTGTGCAGGGGGAAGGACGGTGCGGCGATCGGTGATCAGGCGCTTGAGTATGGCCATGTATTCGTAATCCTCGATGCCGTCGCGGAGCATTTCCCAGCGGATGCTGTCAACCGGTCCTTCCAGGACCGGCGCGGGCGGGTTCGCATTTCCGCATGATTCGGGCGGATACATGAACCGTCCGTCGCCGTTGCCCCACGGGCGCTTCTCGCCTTTCTTGACGGTTCCGCCGTGTTCCCACGACATCGGATCCTCGTAGGGATTCTGCGGTTCGTCGGGGTAGGCGCACCGGGTCGTCCAGAGATTGCTTTGCCAGATCAGGATGCCTTCGATGTCGTATTTCCACGTTTGCCACAGCCATACCCGTAGATCCGTGGCGGGATGGTCAATGAACAGGCCGCAGTAGGGCTGCTTGGGCACGGTGCACACATACCACCAGAAATGATCGCCCGCGGCCCGTCGTTCCAGCGTTTTCTCGTGTTTGTAGAACCATGTGAGAGGGCACCAGAGGTTGGGGCCGCCGACGAGTTCCGGCTCGACCTGCTCCGTCAGCATGCGGCGAAGGTCCGGCGCGGCCTTTTTCAGGCGCAGGAACGATTCCATAACATAAGGATAATCCTGTGTCGTGGGTTCATCGAACCAATAGACGTATGCGCCGTTGAGCCAGCCTTTTTCGCGCAGATGTTCCTGCATGGCGCGGCAATACGCGGTAAACGCGAGGCTGTGTTCCGGCGTGCCCGGCTTGAATCCTTGAATGGCGGCATTGCCCATGCCCGGCAACCCAAGGCGCATGCCGTGAAAGTGAAATTGATCGAACACGCGCTGTAATTCCGCGTCCCATGGCGCCCAGTCGAATACCGGCGTCAGCGGGTTGTTCATGAGTAGCGTGCGATCCGGTTCGGGCAAATGGGCGGCGTCTTCCGGAGCAAGCGCGGTCCATTGGACCTGCAATCCGGCGTTGGGTGCGGGATTGTAAGGAGAAATGTGATGCGCCGCCATGCTGGCCCAATACTTGTCGAGAACGAACGGGCGATCTTCGGGGTTCGCAAGGCCCTGATACTGATAAACGGCGCCCGCGTCGAATCCAAAAGCCGTTTCGCAGGTCATCCGGTCGGGTAGCGCGAATCCATACACGCGAACCCTGAGGGGAACGCGCGCGTTGTATCCGTTCGCGTTTAGTTCAATGTGGCCGGTGTACTCGCCTGCGGCGGTGTCTTTCGGGACATGAATCCGGACCCAAAGCGGCTGATTGATATTGGCGGCCAGCGTGATGGGGCCTTTGAAGGGCGGCAGGGGATCCGGCCATGGGGCCAGCGCGCTTGAAATATCCGTCTTGCGCTGAATGTTGACATAGCGCACGCGCAGAATTTCGACGCAATCGGCGGGGATCGAGGCGCTGCCCGGTCCGGCAAGGCTGGATGAAACGGCGGTAAAGCCCGAAAGATCCTTCACAGGCCTTACGACGAGTTGGGCCGCTTCGGTTTCATTTTGGGCCATTGCAAGAGCCATGGCCTTGCCCCGGCGCGACGGCATCGGGCGATCCTGGGCGACCTTCCAGCCCGACGAGGCCCACCAGAGACCCACTTCGCGTGTCGAACCCGGAACCGTTTCCCCGTATGATCGATCAAAGAGAATGCACTCTGTCACTTCGGCCAAAGCGGTTGTGGATAATGCAAAAGCCGTCATGATCGTCAAAACCGTTTTCATCGTTTTTCCCTCCTGGAACAGAGTAGTGGTCTCCAGCAGCCTTATGCAAGCAAAACCGCAAGATGCTGTGTCGCCGGATTGAAAGGATTTTCTTTCAGTGGCCTTGCATGCGTTCGGGAAAAAAGAAAAACCGCGAACGCAAAAAGCGCCCGCGGTTTTTGAATGCCTGTTCGTTTATTGCACTGATCCGGCCATGCGTTGAAGGGTTGATTTCTTACGGGCCGCGCTGTTTCGGTGGATGACGCCTTTCGACGCGGCTCGATCGATTTCCGACAGGGCCTTGGGCAGCGAATCTTTGACCTTTGCCGCATCCTTCGAGGCGATGGCGTCGGCGGCCTGTTTGACCAGCGTCTTCATGCGCGATTTCACGGCCACGTTGCGCTGGCGGCGTTTTTCGTTCGTTATGTTTCGTTTTTTCGACGACTTGATATTTGCCATGATTCTTCCTTGAAGCGGACTTTCCGCGGCGCCGTTGTATCAACGGCGATTTCTGCTGGGGCTTACTTTGTCCAACGAAGCGCTAGTGTAGCAGACACGTCTCGGCATATTCAAACGGCGTTATTGCCGCCGTACGGGACTCCGTGATTCTTTTGAAGCGAAAGCGCGGCGTGATAGGATGCACTGGATAGGTAATGACAAGAGAAAGGCGGACGGCATGGATTTCGAGGATATCGGGACGGCGGTGGCGAGGGAACCCCAGGCGACGGCGCGACCGCGCGGGCGCAGGATGACGTTGCGCGAACGTTTCCGGCGGACGATGTTTTATCAGGAAGTGGACACGTTGCCGAATTTCGAATTTGGCTATTGGGAAGAGACGTTGAGGACCTGGCACGATCAGGGGCTGCCGAAGGACATCAAGGACGAGGGAGCGGCCTACGACTATTTCGGTATCGAGCATTGGGACATGATCAACGTCAATTCGAGTCCCTTTGCCGTCTGTGAGCACAAGACGCTCGAGGAAACAGATGACTACCTCATTTACCAGGACGGTTACGGGTGCGTGGCGAAAATCAACAAGCAAGGCCACAAGTCCATCCCGCATTTCATCTCGTTCCCTGTCAAAGACCGTGCGTCGTGGGAACCGTTCAAGGCGGCGCTCGATCCCGACGATCCGCGACGTTACGAGCACTTGGACAAGTCCGTGAAGAAACTGCGAAAGAGTCCAAATCCGGTCGGCGTGTTCGGCGGCAGCATGGTGGGTATCGCGCGTAACCTGATCGGATTCGAGGGCATCGCCATCATGCAGTACGAAGACCCGGACCTGCTGCGCGAAATCATTGATGCGTTCGGCCGTTGCACGGTGGGCGTGCTTGAACGCGCCTTGCCGAAAATCCAGGTGGACTTCTGCATGGGCTGGGAGGACATTTGTTTCAATCAGGGGCCGATCGTGTCGCCGGATTTCTTCCGGGAGGCAGCCGGGCCGTGGTACCGGCGCATCGCCGACGTGCTGACGGCGCACGGCTGTTGCGTCTACACGACAGACACGGACGGCAATCTCATGCCGATCGTGGAAACCTTTCTGGACAACGGGCTGAACACGATGTTTCCGGTCGAGGTCCACGCGGGAACGGACCCGGTTCTGTTGCGGGAACGATACGGCAAGCGCGTACGGATTTGGGGCGGGATGTGCAAGATGAAATTGGCCGAATCGAAGGAGGCCATCGATCGCGAACTGGAACGATTGCGTCCATACGTCGAACAGGGTGCATTCATACCGGGTGTGGATCATCGCGTGCCCGCGAACGTGTCTCTCGCAAATTATCTGCATTATCTCGACCGGAAACGCGAATGGTTCCACGTCGGCGGCACGCCGAAATACTGAGCAGACAGGAATCCGAATTGTGCCAGGGAAATAATCTTGATGCGCTTATTTCTGCCCAAAAAGTCAATTATCGGGGGAACTTTTTTCACGATAATAGACGTTTCCCTGTATTCCTCCCGGAAAAGCGGGGAGTCTTCACGTTCCGCTTGATTTTCACCACTGTTGTCTCGTTCTCGCTTATATTGTCGTGGAGCGCCCATGCCCGTTCGGAATGCGTGTGGAGCGTTGAGAAAGGCTGGCTCGTGGCGAGGAACGGCGAAAACCCTCTGTTTCGCGCCAGGTGAAGGGTCGGCTTGCATCCTCGAATTCGGTGGGGAGCGTCGCGGCGCATGGCGGGAAAGAGCACCGTCAAGATGACGGCGGACCAGATTATGCGGCTCACGCGCGGAGATGGGTAGATGGCGGTTATGGTGGACTCCTGTGTTTTCCTTGACGTGTTCAACCGGGATTCCCAATGGTTTGAATGGTTTTCGGGGATGATCGCAAAAGCCGCCAATAGCGGCGGTATAATACTGAACGCGGTCATCTACGCCGAGATTTCCATAGGTTTCGCCCAAATCGAGGAACTCGAGGAAATTTTGACCCCGGATATCTTCGAGTTTCACGACATACCACGCGAAGCGGCATTTTGGGCCGGCAAATGCTATCTGAAGCACCGGCGACGCCGCGGGGTGAAAATACACCCGCTGCCGGATTTTATGATTGGCGCACACGCCGCGGTGATTCAAAAAGACGGCGCGGCTACGGGGCAAGCAATCATTTTGCGCGTTCGACGGCGCGCGGATCTTTCCCGCCGGCAGCGAGGTAGTCCTGGTAGGCGGCGCGTGCTTCCTCTGCGCGGTTCATGTCGTGATAGAGATCGGCGAGGGCGAGTTGAAGTTCCGGTAGATACGGTGCGTAGAGCAGGGCATCCTGGACCGATTCGACGGCCTTGTCCAGTTCTTTCCAGGCCCGGAAGGTCGAGATGCGCGCGAAGGTTACTTCCTTGAGATAGTACCGGGCCGTCCGATCGTCCGGATCGATGGCTAGCGCCTGCTTGAAATGGGTTTCCGGACGCGAACCGAACGTTCCTCCGTAATATTGTTTCAATCCCTTGAGCACCTCCGCTTTCGCCGCATGTCGCCTGCCAAGCGCCACGTCGAATTGTTGCAGTCTTTCATTCGGCAGACCGTCTGCGGCGAGCAGAATCGCCGGGCTTTCAAAATAAGGTTCGAGTTGTTCGAGTGTTTTGTCCACCGTGCGGGCGAAGACGCGTTTCGGCGCCTCGAATTCCGCCCAGGGCCGGTCGTCCGTCATGATGGTTCCGCCGCGGACATAGGCCTGTATTTTTTCTTTTGACATGAAGAAGCAACTCATCACTTCCACCGGATCGTCGAGTCCGACTTCGGCAAGGGCCTTGGCAATGTCGGGAGTCGAAAGGCGTCCGGCGGCGCGTGCCGGATCAATTTGGAGGGGACGGTCTGAACCGACAAGAAACAGATCGGCATTGATGAACCATGCGCAGCATTCCGGAAACACAGCCGCGAAAGTCGCGATCAACGATCGCACAATATCCGGATCGAGGCTATGAAGCGGCACCCATTGCGACACCAGGCCGCCGGGCGCAAGCCGGTCGAGGCACAGGCGATAGTATTCCCTCGTGTAGAAAGCCGAGACGCCCGCCAGCGCCAGCGGCATCGGTTCGAAGGTAATCACGTCGTACCGGTCGCGCGCGGTGAGCAGAAAGTTGCGGCCGTCGTCCACGATGAACCGGACCCGCGGATTGGAGAGGACCCGGCAGTTGTCTTTTGCGAAAAGGGGCGCGGCGTCGAGGACGTCTTTGGAAATTTCGACCGCGTCAATTCGGTCGAAATCGTGAAGGGCCAGGGTGCCGCATGTGATGCCCGATCCGAAACACATGAACAGCGCCAGGCGCGGGTCCCGGTCGAAAAGGAGCGGCAGTACGCCCTGAAAACGGTTCATTTTGACGCCCTTTTCGATCGAGGCGGTAGCCTGAACGCCGTTGATCCACAAAACGCGGTTCGATTCCGACGCGTTGTCCGGCGGTTCGCTGACCGCGACGACGCCTTCCACACCCTCGCGCATGTGCAGGAGGCGATCGCCTTTGGGCAAATACCCGGCATTCAGCGCGTAGGCGACGTTGTCGGGCGCGCGAAGCATGGCCATAGCCATCAAGGCCGCCATAAGGCCCGCAAGCACGGACTTGCGCGTAAGGGAAACGTTTTGGGCGGTCATAACCAGGAAAAGGCCAATCCCCGCCAATAGGCAGGCGATGGCCACAAGGCCCCGATGTGCGCCGAGTTGGGGAATAAGCAGAAATCCCCCCGCCAGCGAACCTGCAACGCCGCCCAGCGTGTTGGCCGAATAAAGTCTTCCCACATCGCCGCCGATGCCCGCGCGCCGGTAGGCCTGCACGGCAAACGGAAAGGTCGCCCCAAACAAACAGGTAGGACCAAACAGCACGAGGAACGAGAGGATAAACTTGGCGCGAACGATGCCTTCCCACTGAAGGCCCGCGTCCAATTGCATTGCGTGCAACCTTTCGGGCAGCGCCGCAAACAGAGGTAAAAGAGCCACGCACGCAATGCCGGCCAACCCTTCGACCAAGCCGAACGCCAACAGCGGATTCCGTATCCGTCCGGAAAGCCCCGCGCCGGCGGCGCTTCCTGCGGCCAACCCGCACAGGAACGACACAAGCATGGTGGTAAATGCGTAGGTGGTTCCCAGAAAAACGACGGTGAGCAGGCGGGTCCAAATGACTTCGAGAGCCAGCGCACAGGCGCCCGAAAGGGCGAACGCCACGAGGATGTATCGCGCCCTCCGGTTTCCCGTTACCGGGGTTCCCGGTGTCCCCGCGAAGTTTCCGGGCAGGAGCGTTCCCCATCCCTGCCAACAGGCCGCAATGCCCACCAAGCCATTGCCTCCCGCGGCAATCCATGTGGCGCCTGAATAGCCGAATCGGGGCAGCAGCCAGAAGCCGGCCGCGGCGCAACCCGCTACGGCCCCAAACGTATTGATGCTGTACAGCGCGCCGATGCGCATGCCCCGCGTGCGTTCATCGCCCGCGGCAAAACGCGCCAGCAAGGGGAGGGTGGCGCCCATGAGTGTGGCGGGGACGGCCAGAAAGGCCAGTGCCAGCCCGGCGCGCAACGCGATGCCCGCATGGGGCGACGCTGCCGCGTGCCGCAGGAGCGGCGCAACGACGGATTCCGACCAATTGGAAAAAGCCAAAAATCCCGCTGCCCATGCGCCGATGGTCATCTCGAAAAATCCGTACCATAACAGCGGAACACGCGTACGGTCGGCCAGGCGTCCGCCCCAAAGGCTTCCCAAGGCCAACCCCACGAAATAAACCGCAAGCACCGCGCTTACGGCGTGGGCCGTGGTTCCGAACAGCAGAATGAGTCTACGTGTCCAAATGACTTGGTAAACTAGACCGGTAGCGCCAGAAATCAGAAACAGAACGGCCACGCAGGCCGCCTGCCGATGACGGCGGATGGCGGCGGCAACGACAAGGGGATTCATGCCAAATATCAGCATTTGGACTCCGAAATATAAATGCCGTAAAAAAAACAATGTGCGGGACGTATCATGCCTCGAGAAATGGAACAGAGTCAAAGCCGGCGAGCAGAATTTGTGCGCTCAGGAATCTCCAAAATCCGGGCAGGATTATATGTAAGATATTGATACGGAATTGTTTACAAAAATTGTTTCTAAATGTTTCCCAGTAAAAAAAACTGCTTGCATTTTTTGGGAAAACTGGTATAATGACGTCGGAAATATGAGAGAGACACCGGGCAGTGAGTGGTGTTTATGGGCGTAAAGGAGTGAAAGGAGGTGACGTGGCGGCAACGTAGGCGTTGGCGGGTAGTTGAAGTTGAAGTGATAGGTTGTGGCATTGATTTGACTGGACGCGAACAATCAAAATTCAAGGAGGATTACTTGCAATGAAGAAACGTGGCTTTACACTGATTGAATTGCTGGTCGTGATCGCGATCATCGGCATTCTAGCGGCGATCCTGCTTCCGGCGTTGGCGCGCGCGCGCGAATCGGCGCGTCGTTCGAGCTGCCAGAACAACCTGAAGCAGATGGGCGTTGTCTGCAAGATGTACGTGAACGAGAACCGGCAGATGTCGTTCCCAACCTTGGCCTACATCGGGTGCGCGGCGGGGCTTTATGGTTCGGTTGCCGATCCGAGCATTCCGGGTTCGGCTTTCCGAGGCGGGTTCACGATCAACATGAACCAGCTTTATCCCGAATACCTGACCGATGCGGCGGTCACGCTGTGTCCGTCATCGGTGGGTGGCACGAATGTCGCCAAGAAGTACAATGAAGCCGACTACCTGCCGCAGGTCTTCGATGGCAAGCAATTGGTCAATACTTCGACGGCGACCACCGGTGTGAAGAACACCGAGTTCTATCCGTGCGAATCCAGCCATCGGACGAACAGCTACATTTACTTCGGCTGGGCGATTTACATGGCTTATGTCACGGACAGCACCGAAGATCCGGATCCGAACGGCGGCGGCGGTTTGGCGGCGATTGTCAGCTGGCTGGACAGCAAGTCGGCTCTGCAGCCCAATGCGGGCGCGTTTGCTTCGGCGGTCGCTAATATTGCCAACTGGGTGAGTCATGCCGAAGTGGCGGCGAACCGCAAGAAGCTTGATGAGGACTATAAAGTCAGCGACACCTACACGGTGTATCGCCTGCGCGAAGGCATCGAGCGCTTCTTTATCACCGACATCAACAATCCGGGCGCCACGACTCAGGCGCAGAGCGTTCTGTCCATTATGGCGGACTGGAACGGCACGCAGGGCGGCTTGGCCTTCAACCATCTGCCGGGCGGCAGCAATGTGTTGTACATGGACGGTCACGTCGAATTCCTGAAGTACCCGAACATTTGGCCGGTCAGCCCGCTTTTGGCCCGCGTGATCGGCGCGACCCTGGATGTGAACGACATGCAGGGCATGCCGTAAAAACGCACGCGACATCGGTTGCGAAGGGCGGAAACGCGAGTTTCCGCCCTTTTTTTACTTATTTCTTGCCCTTGATTGGGATATTGCGGCCGGTCCGCTTTGAAGAATGCGATGGAGGGGCCTTGATTTCCGGCACAAGGGATTGCATCGAAGGGAAAAAACACAAGGGACATAAGCGCAGAAGGGTCGTTGGATCCGATTCTTGGCTTTCCCATCCAATTTGATAGAATGCGCCGTCGTTGAACGATTGGAAATCGGAATGGCTATTGTATTTTATGTGGCGGCGCTTGTGTTGTCTTCGGGTTTGGCGGGGTTGATGGCGAGCCAGATCCTCGGCGAATACGGCTATATTCACGGATTGAACATGTCGGCAACAGCGGCAGGCGGCGCGGCTTGCGCCTTTGCGTCGTTGCAATTGTTTTACATGGCCGGACTGCGGCTGCTCTTTCCGACCCGATCGCGCGCGCCGTTGTTTGGCGAGGCGCTGTCGCAACTGGCGGCGTTGAGCTTTGTGCCGTACCTGCTTCATCTGCCGGTTCCGTGGCCGCATCCCGCGTTGCAAAAATTCGCGTTGTTCATTTTTCTGGGCGGTTTTGTCGCGGCGCACGGTTTTTTGAAACTGGCGAGTTTCTATGCGGCCATTCGCGGCAAACCGGCGGGTCGGCTTCCCATGTTGGCGTGGTTGTTGTGCGGCGGCATCTGCATGGGCGGCTCGGTATTTCTTTCATCGGCATGGTTGCGGGCGGCGGAAAGCCGACAGGCGATGGCCCCTTCACAAACGGCGCGCCATGTCATTAACGGGCAATATGCAACAGCGCGGTTGACACCGGAGCGTGCGGCGATTCCGGTCGAGTGGGGGGGGCGGTCCGGTGGCGCCTTGGCTTTGTTGCTTGCCCGTCCGGAAGAGGGCGCGCCCGATTTTGCCCCCGATGCGGTTGACGATGCCGAACGGATCGCGCGCGCGTATGTGACGTTCGAGTTCGGCAAAAAGAACCGCGTGACAGTTTCCGCGACTCTTGCCCAAGACGCTTGGACGGAGGTGCGTCTGCCGGTGGACCAGATTCCCAAAAATCAGACGAAAGCCCTTGTGTTTTGGGAATCGCACAAAGCGCCGGCATGGCAGCGGCATTTGGGCATTCGCCCCTCGGCGGCCATGGACCGGTGTTTGCTCGTGGCGGGGCCTCATGTGCAGGAGGAGCGCGCGCCGGGAGGCGGGCCAAACTTTGTCCTCGTTGTCGTGGACGCCCTTGGAGCGGATCATGTGTCGGCCTTGGGCTACAAGCGCGGCACGACGCCTTTGCTTGACCGGCTGGCCCACAGCGCCTTGTTGTTCAGTAACGCCTACACGCCCGCGCCGGAGTCTGCGGCGGCATGCGCAACCGTGCTGACAGGCGTGAATCCGCTTCGGCACGGATTTCTTGGCCGTCGCGCCGGGCCGCTGCCGGATGGTCTGCGCACGATCGCGGAGATCTTTTTGGAAAAAGGATACGCCACGGCGGCCTTTACGGATGGTGAAATGCCCAGTGGGCTTGAACGTGGGTTTCTACTATTGGATTCCTCGCAGCCTTCGCCGGACGCGGATAGCGCCGCGATCCTCGACAAGGCGCAATCGTGGATTTTAGCCCATGCCGGTGTGAAGTATTTTGTCTTTGTGCATTTGCGCGAACTGGGGAATTTTCAGTGGCGCGAACGGTATGCGCCGGGTTTTACGAAGGGCGTGGAAAATCCGACGACGCTTGACGCTTACGACAGCGCCCTTGCCTATGTGGATCATTGTCTGGGATCGTTTTTGCAGGCGATACGTAGTTCCGACGCGGGTAAATCCACGGTGACAGCTGTGACATCTTCCCACGGATACGACTTTTTCACGGAGCCCCAAATGGCGTCCGCCGCCGGCCTTTCCGAACGATCGTTGCATGTTCCGTTATGGTTGCACGGGACCGACATCAAAAAAACCGAACGACCCGATCCGATCGGGCTTGAAGATCTCGCCCCAACGCTTCTTGCCTTAGCCGGCACGGCCTCAAGCATTGAAATGGACGGGGAGAACCTTCTGCCCGGACCCCTGAAAAAAACGCCCGTATCCATGTCCGGTTCCCCGCTGGCCTTGTCCATCCGTTTTGATCGCTGGCGGCTGACATGGCAATCGGGACGCATGGCATTTGGATCAGGAGAAACGACAGATTCGGGCGCCGTTTTGGGACTCTATGATGCGCTTCAGGCGCGGCGACTGGGTGTGTGTGCCGATGTGTCCGCCAGAAATCCAGATCTGACCGCGCGCCTGAGGACGCGGTTGGAGGATTACCTCAAAAAGAAAGGTTCGCAACCTTGACGACATTCAAGCAAACACTACGGGCAAAACGTGAACGGGCGGCGGCCGTTTATGAACGATTACGCGCACTGTATCCGGAGGCGACGTGTTCGCTTACCTATCGTTCCCCGCTTCAATTGTTGGTGGCGACGATACTCGCGGCGCAATGCACGGACGCCCGCGTGAACATCGTCACCAAGACGCTTTTCAAGCGATTCAAAACGCCGTGGGACTACGTCGAGGCGCCTCGGGAAGAACTGGAAAACGCCATCCGCACCTGTGGTTTTTTTCGACAGAAGGCCAAGAGCATCGTCGGAGCCTGTCGCCGTATCATTGAGGTTCACGGGGGAGAAGTGCCGCGCACGATGGAGGAACTTGTCGCCCTTGACGGCGTTGGCCGCAAGACCGCCAACTGCGTCCTTGGGCAATGTTTCGGGGTGCCGTCGGTCATCGTGGATACGCACTGCATTCGCCTGGGCAACCGCCTGGGTTTCACGAAAAGCATGGATCCGGTCATCATCGAACGCGAGCTGATGAGGATCTGGCCGCGGGAGACGTGGACCCAATTCTCCCATTGCCTCGTCTTCCACGGGCGGGCGGTGTGCCATGCCCGAAAACCGCGCTGCGGCGAATGCGCGATAATCGCCCTTTGTCCATTCGGCGAGCGGAACGCCGCCCGATGAAACGCGCGCAGTCCAATCCCAAAGCGACGCGGGAAACCATGCCCGACGGCGCCGGTTCGCCGTGGATGCTTGCGTTCGCGATTATTTATACCGCGTTCGTTCTCGCGGTGGACACGCTGGCGGTGCATGATGTCCGAACGCCCATAGCCTGGCGGATGTTTTTATGGCATTCGGGTAGCGGGGCGGATTGGTTCAAACTGGCATTTTGGTTCATTGTGCCGTTTGTAATAAGCTTTCGGCGATTCGACTGGGGTTGGTTCGGCGTGGCCCGGTGGAAAAAGATTGACGTGGCTGTCTTGTGCGCGTTGGCTGCGATCTGCGCGCTGGCCGTATTGGCCATTCCGCTGTTTCCCAGCCTGCGCAACACGTATGGAAGCCTCTCGCACATTACGGCGTCCGCCAAGTGGTCGTTTGCGGCGCATCAGATTATCTGGACCTTTTCATGGCTTGTCGGTTGGGAATTCCTGCATCGCTGCTTCCTGTTGAGACCGCTTGACGCACGCTGGCCGCGATGGGGATGGCTGTTGGCGCCCCTGTTCGAATTCGTCTATCATTTACAGAAACCCCTGATCGAAGCGGTCGGTATGGCGGCCTTTTCCATGATTCTCACGCCATGGGCACTGCGCCGCCGGAACGTTCTGTTGCCTTTTCTGGCCCATCTTGCGATTGAATTGGAACTGATTGCCTTCCTCGTGCTGGCCTGACGCTCGCGGACACAATCGGCAAGCGAGATGCGGATGGTCGTTTTTCATGCTCTTCGTACACGTTTCGCTGGAAGAAGCACGATCGCGGGATAGTTTGGAGGGCGCGCGTCCTCGTGCGCCGCTTCCCAATCAGGGTTCTTTGCGTAACTGCCGGTCAGCGAGAGCACCGACCCTCCTCGTTATGTGCGAATTTTTGTTGCGGGGATTTGCTGGCATGGCGTGACTGGACCTGCTACCATTGCCGCACCGGAAAGACCTATGAGCAATCGGGGAGGGTTTGTTTGCCTTCCCTGGAGGGATTGGGAAGGCAAGGCCTCGAGGCGGGAGGAACCGAGTCGCCGTGAGCACGATTCTGGATGCATTGAAGCGGGTTGAGGAACAACTACGCAGCGAGACCGGGCGTAAAAATAGGGAAACTCAGGCCCATGGGCCGGACGATTCCACGGTCCCAGGCGAATTGGGCGTTCAGACCGGGGAAGACGGCGAGGCCATGAGGGTCTATCATGGCCTTGTGGATTTGATTGGGGGCATGCAGGATCGCATCCGGGCGGAATTGGACGATCTGCGGGCTGAATCGCGGTCGCGACTTGAAGAAAACTTCAAGATGGTGGAAATGTTGCGCGACGAATTACGCCGGCAGGAGAATGCCCTGCACGATCTGCAATTGCGGCGGGAGGCGGATCGAGCGGCCGATTGCGCTTCGCGGGCCGAGGCACAAAATGAAGCGCAAACCCGATGGCGGCATTTCATGTCGGAAATCGGCAAAACCGTGGATGAACTGAAGCGGGAGTTTGCATCTCAACGGGAGATGTATGCCGAGGAAACCCTGCAGCGGGACGCGGAATGCGAGGCTGGCGAAGTTGCACTGGCGGCGGCCCAATCCGAGATCATGCCGCTGAAACAGGCCCAGGCCGAGATGCAGCAAGGCATGGCCCAGATTGTCCGTACAATCGAAACGTTGAAAGCGGATGCCGCGCGCGTGCAGGAAGCCGTTCAGGCGACAAATGTGCAGCGTGACGATGATCGCGCCGCAGCGAAGAAGGCCATGGCCGCCTGGGAGTCCCAATTGGTTCCCTTGACCCAGGCGCTTGCAAAAGACCGGGATGCCATCGCGGAATTGGACCAGGCGGCGGCCGCGTTGCGGAAGGATTTCGAATCCTTGCGCAAGGATCTTCAGATGGAAGCCCGGAAACGGGATGCCGAACGCGAGGCGGAACAGGCGGTCTTGACGGCGCTTCAGACCCAGGACGAGCGCTTGAATCAGACGCTGATCAAAATGAGCGAGAACCTTACGGAACTGGAGCGGGCTATTGATGCGGTCCAGACGGGCCTTTCGCGGCAGGAAGAAGCGCTTCGGGCTGAAATCCAGCAGAATGCGCCGGCGAGGAAATCCACCGAAGCCGCGCTGGCCGGCATGAAGTCCGGCATGGACGCCTTGAATCGAAGGCATGATGAAACGGACAAGGCCTTGGCATCCATCGTCCGGGCGCTGCCGTCTATCCAAAACGAATTGAAGGAATTTCGTGAGGCTGTCAAGAACGAGGCGCGGCAACGGACTGCGGAGCGTGAAGCGGGAAAAGCCGCGCTTTCGGAAGTGATGTCGAGATTGGACGGTCTGCAACAAGGCCTTGACGGACATAAAGAGATCGTTTCCGAAACGTTGTCGGAAGCCATGTCAACGCTGAGGGATCTCCGAAAGCGCGTTTCTGCTTGCGAGGACGCTCTTTCCCGGATTCATCGAAAAGAAGGGGTTGAATCCGCGACTGAGACGGAAACAGCGTCGGGGGATGCCAGCCGTGAAGCAGCCCGGTTTGATGAAATGCGGCATGCCCGGTCCCCACACGCCATGGACAAGCGGGAGGCGCAGCGGCTTCACGCCGAAGCGGGGGAGGCGTATCTCAAGGGCGATTATGCCGGCGCATTGGGTATTTTGGATGCCATAAATGCCGCATTTCCGAACAACCGCAGCATTCTCTACAATCGCGCGGAATGCCTGATTTCCTTGAAACGAAACGACGAGGCGCGGGAACTCTGCGACTACCTTGCCAATGTTCTCGATCATGCGCCGGCCCGCGAACTGCGTGACACGATAAAAGACTGATCGTTTCCCAACGAAACGCGGAGAGAAAGATGGAAAAGCAAATGCGACTGAAAAACCATGTGGGCATTTTATTTTGGAATGCCGCCGTGCTGGCGTGTTTCTTGTCCTGCGCGGCCGCTTTCGGGGAATATGCCGGAAAACCATACACGGACGGCGATGTCTTTGCGGACACGTGGGTGGCGACCGACGCCTTGGGACGCACTCAGCCGGATTTGGAAAAGACCGGACCGGTCAAGTCCGGAAAATGGGTAGGCATTTTCTATTGGACGTGGCATGTGCCGCATGCGGGCGGTCCGAACGACAATACAAAGATTATTGCCGCGGCCGGTGAATCGGATCGCATCGAATGGCCGAACAACGGCGCGCCGCATCATTGGGGAGAACCGGAACTCGGTTATTACCGGATGACGGATCCCTTCGTGATTCGAAAGCACGCCAGCATGCTTGCCGACGCCGGGGTGGATGTGATTTTGTTCGACACGACAAATCCCCCCTTTACTTGGAAAGACGAATACGAGGCCCTGTGCCGGGAGTACACGGCCATGCGTCAACAAGGCGTTCGCACGCCGGCCATTGGATTCATCACTCCGTTCTGGGATCCGACCGCCGTGGTCGAGCGGCTTTGGCAGGATCTCTACCAGCCCGGCTTGTGGCGGGATCTTTGGTTCTTATGGGATGGAAAGCCGCTCTTGCTGGCCAATCGGGACTTTATCAAGGATTCGGCGGTCTTGGAATTTTTTACGTTCCGGAGGCCCATGCCGGATTATTGGGATGGACCGAGTGGTCCGGACCAGTGGAGTTGGCTCGAGGTGTATCCGCAACATGTCTTTAGGAACAGCAAGGGAGAAGCGGAGCAAATCAGCGTGGGGGTGGCCCAGAACGCCCTTCCGAAGACGCCCGGACCCGCCCCGATGAGCCACAAGGCCGGCGCCATGGGACGCAGTTGGCATGGGGGGGCAAAGGATCCGGGCAAGGACGCCGTGAACCATGGGTTGAACTTCGAGGAACAGTGGACACGGGCGCTGGAAGTGAATCCGGCCTTTGTATTCGTGACCGGCTGGAATGAATGGATTGCCGGTCGGTACACGGAGTGGAGCAAATACACCGATGCCGATTGTTACTACCGCGGCGGCCTGTTCGTGGATCAGTACACGCAGGAATACAGCCGGGACTGTGAGCCGATGCGCGGAGGCCACACCGACAATTACTATTACCAACTGGCAAGTTGGATACGAAAATTCAAGGGTGTACGTGCGCGTCCTTTGTCGCCGGGTCCCTCGAAAATCTCAATAGACGGATCCTTCGAGGACTGGACGAATGTCACGCCTGAATTTCGGGACACGATAGGCGATGTGACGCATCGTGATCATCCGGGTTACGGAAACGTGCCGTATAGAAACGATACCGGACGAAACGATTTTGTCATCGCGAAAGCCGCCCATGATACGGATACCCTTTATTTTTACGTCCAGACAATGGCATCCATTACTCCCTGCACGGATCCAAATTGGATGTTGTTGCTTCTCGATTCCGACTGTGATGCACGGACCGGCTGGCTGGGCTACGATTATGTCGTAAATTTGGAGGTGCGAGGAGAAAAGGAGACCACCGTAAAAAGGTGGAACGATGGAACGTGGAAGACGTCCGGCACGGCCAGTTACCGCGTGGACGGCAACGGTATGGAGATAGGAGTGAAGCGATCGTTGTTGGGTTTGGAATCCGGAAAACCGACTTTTGATTTTCACTGGGCGGATAACATCCAAGGATTCGGGGATGTGTCCGAATTGGGCGTCAACGGAGACAGCGCACCCAATCGCCGCTGGAATTATCGCTACGAGGTGGCGTCGTAGGATGGCCGCTTTTCGGGGAGTTATTGCGCGAAACTCAGTCCATCCAGGAAACGACACCCGTCTCGATGTCGTACATGGCGCCGACAATTTTGACGTTGCCGCGGTCCACGGCCTCGCGCACGATTGAACTGCCGGCAATCAACCGGGCCATTGTCCCACGCACGTTGGCGCGCGCCACGGCTTCGACAAGATCCTTGCTTTGGTGTTGCGGTGTTTCCCGCCTGACCACGTCGGCTGATTCCCCAATGCTAGCGACCAGTCGGGCCAGAGCCCCCTGGAGGTGATTCTGCTCGACCACCGCCGTTACCGCCCCGCATTTCGTGTGACCTAGGACGAGGCAGAGCGTTGTATGAAGATGGCCCACGCCGTACTCGATGGCTCCGATCTCATCATCGTTGCATACGTTGCCCGGCACGCGGATGACGAATAGATCGCCGATGCCCTGATCAAAAAGAAGTTCGACGGGCACGCGTGAATCGGAGCAACTCAATACCGTGGCAAGCGGGCGTTGTCCACCTTCGGCCGTTTCGCGGCGGCGATCCTTGTCTGCGCGTAGATGTGTTCGCCGGTCTTCCGCAAAACGGGCGTTGCCCGCTTTCAAGAAAGCGATTACGTCTTCCGGAGTCAGCATGCCGGATGCTGCCTCACGCCCTGCCATAAAATTCTCCTGTGCCTTGCCCATTCCGTTACTCTTTCAGCCCTATGATTTCGAAGGCGTTTACGGGATTCGCCTTGCCTTCAAGCGCGACACTGCCGATGGCGCGCGATTCCACACGATCCTTGATCAATTCGTGGGTTGAACCGCCAACGATAATTTGTCCAGGCTTGGCCAAGTCACACAAGCGGCGCGCGGTGTTGACATGATCCCCGACGACCGTGAACTCCATGCGCATGGGGGATCCTATATAGCCCGCGATGACCTCGCCGGAGTTGATCCCGATGCCAAGATGGAAAATCGGGCGGCCGTCCGCGGCGCGTTGTTCGTTGAGTTTGGCGTTTTGTTGCTGGATGGCGATGGCCGCGCGAACGGCGCGACCGGCATCGTCATCGGTGGAAAGCGGCGCGCCGAACACCGCCATGATTTCATCGCCAATATACTTGTCAAGGGTTCCCTGGTGCGTAAAAACGATTTCGGTCATCGCGGTGAAATGCTCGTTGAGCAGATCCACCATGAGGCGCGCTGGTATGCGTTCGGCGATGGGCGTGAATCCCCGGATGTCGCAAAAGAGCGTGGTGACCATGCGTTTTTGCCCGCCGAGTTCGAGCACCGAATCCTCTTTCATGATTTCGTCAACGATGGCGGGCGAAAGAAATCGGCTGAGATTGGATCGTTTTTTCTCGGCGGCCAGCATGCGTTCGTACAGGCGCACATTATCAATCGCCATGGCGAGTTGGGTGGCCAGCGAAACAAAGAGTTCGAGGTCTTCCTCGTTGAAGGTTACATTGGGCTTGCGCGAATCCACGTAAATAGAACCGAGTATGCGATCCTCGATGCGCAACGGGACGGCCATCGCGCTGGTGATGCGCTGCCTGATGATGCTCTCGCGCATACCGAACTCGGAGTCGTCTATTGAACTGCCCATCAGCACGGGCACGCCGTCTATGGCGGATGTCCCCGCGATGCCCATGCTCGGCGAACTGGCCGCCAGTTCCTGGCCCATCTCGCGCGCAACGCTTACCCGAAGGCGTTTGGCCGTTTCGTCGTGCAACAGAATAAAGCCGCGATCCGCGCCCATCACCTCGATGGCCGTGTCAAGCACGTCGGACAAGCGTTTGGACAAGTCGAAATCGGATGCGATCAATTTGCTGGCGCGGTACAAGGCGGACAACCGCCGGTACGCGCGGCCCATCGTAATCAAATCGTCCGGCGTGGGCAGGACGGCGCCGGCCAACGTGGCCTCGGGCAACGGCGTCCGGCCGCTCTCCGCAATCAGCGTTAGATTGTTGCCGGCCCGGTCGAGTTCCGCGCGGATTTTGTTCACGTCATTGATGAGTTTCGACTCGGTCAGGCCGGACGAAGAAGCGCTTCCGAACATGGTGTCGTCGCGGTACACGAGCCGGCATTTTCCGCCGAACCAGATTTCGTCCATGTGCGACAAGACCCGTTCGACAATGCGCTGCCGGTTGACATAGGTGCCGTTGAGGCTGTTCAAATCGCGGAGCAGCATTTTGGCGCCGTGCCGGCGCAACACGGCGTGGTGGCGCGAAACCTCGTCCGCCACAAGAACGACATCGTTGTCTTCGGCCCGGCCAAAACGCGTTTCATCGCCCGACAACGGAATGGTCATGGGCGGCATATTCGGCTGCTCAACAATCACCTGCGGCATGCGTTTTCGCTCCTGGCAATTATCATAACAGGGCGATCATATGGCTTCAATGCCGCGGATATTCGTTTTTCTCCATTGGCTTCGATGTGTTAGCATTTCCACATGCCGCAACAACATCTTCGACACCGATACCGCCGGATGCTTCTGGACCCGGACATGATGGGGTTCGGGTCGGCCGCGTTTTTCGGCACACTTGCAATGGCGTTGGGATTTTGGCGCCAACTGGACGGCTTTACCGTGGCCGTTCGCGTGGGGCTGACCGCGCTGGTGGCGTATGCCGCGACATTTCTTTGCGCGCGTTATCTTCGCGGCGTCGGTGATCGTTTGGCGCGCGAGGAACAACGGCGCTTGGAGGAAGAGCGCCGCGCCCGTGCCGCGGAAGCCGCCCGGGAAAAAGGAGAAGAAGCGTGAAAAAAACGGTTACAGGATGCTTATGGGCCGGCTTGTTGGCGGCTACGATGTTTGCTTGGGGTCAGGCGCCGGATCTTCAGAACCTGGATTTGGTGCTTCGATCGGTGCCGGACGGCCCCATCGCCAAAGTCAACGGCCAAAACATCCCGAAAGAAGAATTTATTACCCTGTATCAAACTGAACTATTGGCCGTGACCAGCCGGCTTGGTTCCAAAAATGTGGATGATCGCCTGCGCATGGAAACGGCGCTGCACAGTCTTCGCACGCTGCTTCAGCACGAGATCCTTTACCAGGAGGCGGTCAAGCGCAAACTGACCGTTTCCGAAAAGGAACTCGATGAACAATGGAAAGAAGCCATGACCCGGCTGGAAAAAAGCGTCGAAAAGGCGGGGGACAAGGATCTTTCCGAGGAAGATATTTTGAAAAAGGCGGGGAAAACGCGGGAGGAATCGCGGGCTGAACTGCGCAGGTCGTTGCTGGTCCGGAAAATGCGCGATCGAATTATCGCCGAAAAGAAGATAACCGTGAGCGACGCGGACGTGGCCGCGTTTTACGAAAAGAACAAAGAGGAGTTCAAGCAGCCGGAACGGCTCCATGTCGAACAGATTTTCGTTGCGGCCCGAAAGGGACCACGCGATCCGGACGATCCGAAGAAAAAAGAGCAAGCCCGCCAGAAAATCGAGCAGGCCCTCAAACGGGTTCAGGCCGGGGAAAGTTTTGCCGCCGTTGCGAAAGCCATGTCGGATGCGCCGGATGCCTCCAAGGGGGGCGACATGGGCATTCTTCCCGTTACGCAGTTACCGCCCATCTATGTCAAGGCTGCCGCCTCGATGCGTCCGGGCGATGTTAGCGGCATACTGGAAAGTGAATATGGGTTTCATTTCATCCGGCTGGTGGAAATGGTGGCCGCGAGCGACGCGGATCCCGAAAAGGCGTCTTCCTTTATCCGATCGCTGCTCATGGCGCAAGAGGGCGACAAGGCGGTCATCGAGTTTTGCAAACCGACGTTCG
Source organism: Candidatus Hydrogenedentota bacterium (assembly GCA_035450225.1). NCBI lineage: Bacteria > Pseudomonadati > Candidatus Hydrogenedentota > Candidatus Hydrogenedentota bacterium. The sequence continues at coordinate 35,974 of DAOTMJ010000022.1, read as the reverse complement.
ATGCGCCCGGCGCGGTGGAAGTCTATCTGCAACTGGAAAAGACCATAGCGACCACACCCGGCCTCGAAGGGCTATTGCTTGACAAAAATCAAAAGGAAGCCGATCCGCAACAAAACAGTAACCGCTCGGCATCCAAACCGTCCGATGCCGCAACAAAGCCCAAATCGCCGGCACAGAAACCCGTCAAGCGCTGAGGGACGGTATCCTTCCGAAGCCATTGGACGTTTGGGATTGAAAGGCCTTATTGCGTTTATGATTGCTGCGGTGGTGTTGCTCATGTCCGCGACCGTGTCCGCCCATGAGGAACCCTATGCATGGCCGCTGGAACTGCCGCGCGCGGTGACGGGCACATTTGGTGAATATCGGGGCGGACGTTTCCACGCGGGGATTGATCTGATGACCGGACAGAATGGACGGCCCGTTCATGCGCCTGCCGACGGATATGTCATGCGCGTGACATGCTCCCCGTGGGGATATGGCCGCGCGCTCTACCTGCAATTGGCCGATGGTCATGTGGCGGTTCTGGGCCATCTCGACGGTTTTGCGCCCGGCATTGCGGAATACGTGCGTGCGGAACAACATGCCCGCGAGCGGTATACCGTCGAATTGACGCCGGATCCCTCGCGCTTTCAGATAAAAAAAGGCGAGCACGTGGCGTTCAGCGGCAGCACGGGCACCGTGGATCCGCATCTCCATTACGAAATCCGCGATGCGGACAACCGGCCCGTGAATCCACGCGGTTGCGGCGTCCAATGGCCCGACGTCACGCCTCCCACCATCCGGGCCGTTCTCGTCGTGCCCGGAACATCAGCCTCGACGGTCAACGGGGATTTTCTTCCGGCGATTCTGAAGGTCCGGCGGACCGATGACGGCAGTTATGTCTGCGGTCCTGTGAAGGCTTCGGGACGTGTTGTTTTTGGACTCGACACCATTGATCCGGCGAACAATGGCAACAGCCGCCTCGGCGTCTACCGCATTGCAACGACCGTTGACGGGGTGGAACTTTTCCGAATTCAGTTCGACCGGTTTTCCTACGACGATCGTCAGAACGAGTGGGTCTCCTATTATCCATTTCTAATGAGTGAAGGCGCCTTTCTGCTGCAATGGCGCTGGCCGGGCAACGTTTGCGATATTTTCCGGCAAACGGAGCGCGACGGGTGGTTCGATGTGCCGGACCGGTCCGTCGAGGTCGTGATGGAATCGTCCGACGTGGACGGCAATGCGGCGGCCGTTCGTTTCCTTCTCGAACCGGATCGTGCCGAAGAAGCGTCTGCCCCCGTCTCCGGCAAGACGGGCAAGGGGAAGATTGACATCGAATGCGTCAACACATGGCTTGTGGTCTCGGCGGTGTTTACGGAGCCGGAACCGGATGCGCCCCGCCTTTTCACGGAAGGGACCCTTGGCGGATCCGGGCAGTCGTTTCGCCGCATTGACGCCAAGCGGTTCCGCGTGGCGATTGCCCCGGACGAAGAGTCGTGCGAAATTGTTGTTCGGGTCGCGCATGAACGCATACCGCCGTTCGAACAGCGCATCCATGTTTTCCGTCGCGGCGATCCGGAACGCGTCATAAGCGCGGGGGAGACGTCCATCGCCGTGAAGCCGGATTCGCCCTATGGCACGATGTATCTGCGCGCATTTCCCGCGAAACAGCACAGTGCTTCGCCTTTGCCCCTCTGCGGCGAGCCGCTTCGCCTCTGGCCCGCGGCCATGCCGGTTGACCGCGCGATCCGGCTGGCTTTTCCAAGTCCGGAAGGCAACAGGATGCCCGGGCGCGTGTCAGTTTATCGCGACACCGGATCGCGATGGTCGTGTTGCAGCGAACCGGGAATCTTCGCGATGGATGCGCGCATGTTGGGCGTTTACGCCCTGATGGAGGACAATAAACCGCCAATACTGGGGACGATTCAAGTGTCGGGAACCGGCAAACGGCCCAAGATCCGTTGTGAAGCACATGAAACCGGCAGCGGAATCGCCGAATGGCGCTTGACCTGTAATGGAAAGTGGCTGCTCAGTGAGTACGATCCGGCCCGAAACGTCATCACATGGGAGCAGGATGAAGACCTGCCGGAAGGGCCAAGGGCATTTTCGCTGCAAATCACCGACAAGGCGGGCAATCAAACGACCGTTTCAGGATCCAGTCCGTCTGAAGAACCGCCCAAGAAAGGCAAAACGGTTCAACCGAAATCCTCAAAACGCCGCGAAACCGGAATAACGAAAAGATAACCGGCTGGTTTCGGAATTATTTCGCCTTGGCCATTACATCGGCAATTTTGACGGGCATGCCGCCTTGGCGCTTGCTTTCATCGGCCGCTTCCATGAAAGCGAACATGTTCGTCGTTTCTTCCGCGGATACGGGCGCCACGCCCGTTTGGAAGAATTTGACCACCTCGACGATCATCGGGGCGTAATCCCCGGAGTTTTCCTGTTCCGCAACGCCCTTTTCGCCGAAAATAATCACTTTGTGGGGTGTGCCGCTGGTGCGGATGCCGTACAAGACGCCGACCCGTCCGTCCTTCCACGTGCCGGTGACGACATCGGTGTCGGGGGTTGTCGTGCGAACGACCGTTTCGCAGCCCGCGCCCATGACGGTGAACAGCGCTTCCGTCGGGTGGACGCCGTACCAGAACAGGTCGGGATGGGTCGCCTCGAGATGACACGGGCCGATGGAAATGCAACTGCGAATGCCCCCGATATCCTTTTTCAGGGTTTCAGTCAGCGATTCATAAAACCGGTAGGACGAAGCGCTGAACACCGGGACGTTCGCTTCCCGTGCAAGGCGGAAAATCTCGATGACGTCGCGCAGCGAACCCGCCATCGGCTTGTCAATGAATAGCGGCTTGCCGGCCTTGATGACCGGCTTGGCCTGCTCAAGGTGTGGGCGCCCGTCCACGCTTTCAAGCATGACCGCATCCACGTGCTTGCACATTTCCTCGATTGAATCATAGATAACAACGTTCCATTTTTCCTGCAATTCTTTCGTGAAACCGTCCACGCGCGAGGCGCTTGCTTCCAGATCCGGACTTCCGCCTTTGAAAGCGGCCACGACCTTCGCGCCGGGCACATGTTGCGGATCGTCCGCGTTATTGAGTAACTTCGCAAACGCCGGCACGTGCGAGGTGTCCAGTCCGATCATGCCCACCCGCAAGTCGCCCGCGCTTGCCGCGAAACTGACCGTGGTCATGCAGAATATCGCCACCCATACCTTGCGCATGTCCAATCTCCTCCTCTTCGACAGCTTATCCAGTCTGTGTTGTATCGCAACTTTTCCGTTCCCGCGACGACAGACCTGCCCGCCTGTCCTGACGCATTCTGAAACCGATGCACCCATTCTGGCAGATCCGAGCCGGAAAAGGAAATCCATTTGCACCGGCCGGTTCAAATTTCGTTACAATAGCGTCCTCAGGGAGTAACAGACGCATGGCGCTTGTGGCGTTGCATTCGACAGAATGGCTCAAGAATACCGGGGACAAGATAGTCCGCGCAGCGGTGCATATCCATCAGCGCGAGGCGCTTCGTCCGGAACAAGATGCAATCCTCGTGTCCAATCGGCAGGGAAGGCTCGAGTCTTTGCTGATTCCCTTTCTTTTTCAAAAGCATTTGAAGCGTTCGGTGGGCGTTTTGGCCGAGGATCGCTTGCTGGTGGGCCGCATCGGCGCGTATTTGCAGTCCCACGCCATCACGCTTTCTCCCCGTCCCGACCGAGACGAGGATATAGTGCCGTCCCTGTTGAACGGAGGGGGATTATGGCTTTCGCTGATGCGGGACACATCCGGAAAGAACGGCACGCCGCACGTGCCCGTGGCGCACACCGAGCCGGCGATGCTGGCATTGCGCGCGGCGTTCTTGCGGCGTCTTGCGATGCGCGAAGGGACTTCGGAAGGCGACGCGGATGCAAAACGACAGACGGTTATCGTACCCGTGAATGTCAGTTATTATCCGCCACACGGCGTAACGGAACTTTTCGTGTGGCTAGGCGCGGCCGTGGCCCGCAAAGGGAACGGGGCGGATTTGGGCGATTTGCCGGTTTCGGGTACGGTTTTGGGGGCCGACGCGGAGATTCATTTGACGCTTGGCCTGCCTATAGATGTGGAATCCTTCATTGGAACGCCGGAATGGAACGAGGTCTTTACGGGCGGCATCCTGCGTTTCGACGCCATGGAATCGGATCCGCAGTCTTTGGTGTCCGAGACGGCGCGCCGGATCAAACGCCGCTACGATGCCGATGTCCATCTGCTGGCCATGTTGCATCCGCTGCATATTCTGGCCGGTCTGCTGCGGAGCGAATGGCGATCCACGTTTACCGATCGCGCGTTCCGCCTCCGCGCGTATCTTTGCGCGATGCGGGCCGAGGCGGAAACCGCTGGGCCTCTTCATGGCGACTACCGCACAACGTTCGATGCCATTATCCGGGGCATTGCATCGCCGCAATACGAAGCCTTCATGGCGGGTTGTGTCGAACGGGGTCTTCTTCGGGTGGAAAACGGGTTGTACCGGCGTGTAAAAGAAGTGCCCGTCTTTGCCGACCAGGCGTTGGCGCCCTATTTCGAGACCATTGATCCCATGCCGGCGATTGTCCGCCTGATGCGTCATGCCGCATGGACTCCCAACGCACTGGTCCGGCGCGAGGTTCGCCTGCTTTTAACCAGTGAGGACCAGCGTTCGTTTGAACGCGACTATGCGGCAACCTACGAGGACGGGGTCACCAAACCCATCGAGGTGGGGCGTCCGTTTCTGCTGCGTCCGTGGCGGCCGGCCAAGGCGGCCATCGTGCTGATTCACGGGTATATGGCCGCGCCGCTTGAATTGCGCGCGATGGCCGAGTTTCTGCGCGGCAAAGGTTATGCCGTTTATGCTGTGCGCATGAAGGGCCACGGCACGTCCCCCGCGGACCTCGCCACGACAACTTGGCACGACTGGTATGCCTCGATCGAACGGGCATGTGCCATCGCCGCCACCCTCAGCGACCGGGTCGTGGTCGGCGGGTTTTCAATGGGCGCCGGCATGGCGCTCCTGACCGCCGCGCGACGCCCGGAAACCACAAGCGCCGTGTTTGCCATTGACGCGCCCCTGCATCTGCGCAATTCATCCGCAAAATACGCCCCTTCCATCGTGAAGATGAATGCGTGGATGAAACGGTTTCATTGGAACCGGTTCCGTTGGGAATATGTCGAGAATCACCCCGAAAACCGGCACATCAACTACACCACCAATCCGGTCGCCACCGTTGCCGAACTCACCACAGCCATGAACATCATGGCGGATTCGCTGAAAAAAATTTCTTCACCCGCTCTCGTTATTCAGGGATCGCGCGATCCCATCGTCCATCCCGATAGCGGCCCTGCCGTCTTCGACAAAATCGGCACGACCCGAAAGACGCTGTACATCCTCGAACGCGACCGTCACGGCATCGTCAATGGCGAAGGAAGCCGCGAGGTCTTCGAGCACGTTGCGTTGTTCCTGTCGCAGGCCCTGCGCAAAGAATAAGTATTCAAATGACGGTCAAAAAAACACAGGCGCAACGTCGCCATGTTGAAAAGAAAGATCAAACACGTCGCGGGATTCAATCGTCTTTGCGTTGAGTTTTTGTGAAGTAATTCGGGCAAGGATGATGTGCTCAATTTATTCAGAAGTATTGATTTTCACCGCGCCTGTTGTTGCGACTTGCGCCTTTCAGGACAGGACCGTATCATAAGAATCAATTTATCGTTCAACACGGGAATCCGTATGCATGAAACAAGTACTTGTGCGCGGCGGCAAGGTCGAGGTGCATGAACTACCGGTTCCGACGGCGCCGGCAGGTTCGGCGCTGGTGCGCGTCCATTGTTCGATGATCAGTTCCGGCACGGAATCGTCGTTCGTGTCCGAAGGCGGCGTCGCATCCTACGCGATGAAGAAGGCCAAGGATCCGCTCAATATCGAGAAGGTCAAACGCAAACTTGCGACGATTGGCTTGAAAGGCACTCTGGACATCGTCCGCAACAAACTGTTCGAGTTCCAGACGCCGGGTTACAGCGCCGCGGGCACGATCATCGAGTGCGGTGACGGCCTCCAGGGTTATCGCTCGGGCGACCGTGTCGCATGCGCGGGTGTCGGCCATGCCAGCCACGCCGAGTATGACGTGGTTCCGCAACAACTCCTGACGCCGATTCCCGATGGTGTGAGTTTCGAGGAAGCGGCGTTCGTCGCCATTGGCGCCATCGCGATGCAGGGCGTGCGACAGGCCGCGCCGACCTTGGGCGAAACCATCGTCGTCATGGGACTGGGGCTCGTCGGCCAGATTACGGTCCAGATTGCGCGAGCCGCCGGCTGCCACGTCATCGGTTCCGATCCGGTCGCCGCGCGCCGCGAGCTCGCGATCCGGTTCGGCGCGGATGCCGCCTGCGCGCCCGGCGAACTGAGCGCCGTTGCCGACGAGTGGACGGCGGGCTATGGCGCGGATGCGGTTATCATTTGCGCGGCGTCGAAGGACAGCGTCGTGACCCAGTCCGCCTTGGATCTTTGCCGACAGAAAGGGCGCGTGATTGTGGTCGGCGCGGTCGGCATGCAGCTTATCCGCGAACCGATGTACATGAAGGAACTCGACTTTCGGCTTTCTTGCTCGTACGGGCCGGGCCGCTACGACACCGGTTACGAGGAGAAAGGCCTGGACTATCCCATCGGCTACGTCCGCTGGACCGAGGGCCGCAACATGGCCGAGTTCTTGCGCATGATCGCGGACAAACGGGTGGACGTAAAGCCCCTCATTTCCGTTGTCAAACCCATCGCGGAGGCCGCGGAGGCCTACAAGGCCATTCTCGACAAGGATTCGAACACCATCGCCGCGCTGATTGCGTACGGTGGCGAACAGGAACAAACCGGGCCCCCGCCGGAACGGCGTCTGCTCGTAAAACCGAAAAATCCGGTCACGAAACAGGTCGGCGTGGCGGTGATCGGCGCGGGCGGATTTGCGAGCGCGTTTCATCTGCCGAATACGGCGAAGATGCCCGAAGCACGGCTCGAAGCCGTCGTGGACGTGGCCGGCGCGAAGGCGAAACAGGCCGCCGAAAAGTACGGCGCGCGCTATTGCACGACGGATTACCGCGAAGTCCTTGCCGACGACCGCGTACAGGCGGTCATTGTCGCGACGCGGCACAACATGCACAAGCCGCTGGCGATTGCCGCCGCCGAGGCCGGCAAGCATGTCTTCGTCGAGAAGCCGCTCGCGATTACGGTGTCCGACTGCGAGGAAGTCTGCGCCGCGGTCGAAAAGGCCGGTGTGCTGCTCAGCGTCGGGTTCAACCGCCGCTTTTCGAAATTCAGCCAACGGGCCAAGGCCCTGCTGCCACGCATGCACGGTCCGAAGATGATCCTGTACCGATGCAATGCGGGCGCGCTGCCCGTTGGCCATTGGGCGACCGATCCCATCGAGGGCGGCGGGCGCATCGTCGGCGAAGGCGTGCATTTCTTCGATTTCTGCTGCTGGCTGCTCGACCAAGACCCGATAGATATCCGCGCCGACCGCATTGATGCGAATACGCAGGCGATTATTCCTTCGGACAATCTCAGCGTCACGATGCGATTCCCGGACGGATCGCTCGCAACCGTCGTCTACTGCGCCATCGGGCATCCGTCCATTTCCAAGGAATACATCGAAATCGCGGGCGGAAACGCCATCATCGTGATAGACAATTTCATGGGCATTCGCTTCGGCGGTCTGCCCGAAAAGGCCGCGCATCAGAAAATCGAGCATAAGGGCCAATACGAGCTGCTCGAGAATTTCATCAAGGCCATTCGCGGTGAAGGGGAACTCAGCGTAACCGCCCGCCACGGCCTTCGCGCCACTTGGATTGCGCAGGAAGCCCTGCGCAAGTGCCACAATCCCTGAGAAGGATGAAGGATGAAGGATGACTCCACAGCCTGCAGTCCGCAATCCGCAATCCGCAATTCACACGAGTGGATCGCTCAACTCGAACGATATATTGACGCGCATGACGGGTGCGGTTTCGATCCGTTCGACATAAAGCAGCACCGGCTCGTTCGCGCCGCCCAACCGTATCCGCTGTTGCGCAAGGCCACGTCGCTGTTTAGCGACGCGCTCCCAAACGCGAGCCGCTCCATGCTCCGCATACAGCCGCAACGCAATCCGAAAACTTTTGCCTTGGCGGCGCTGGGTCGTCTGCGGCGATTCGAGGCCACGGGTGGCAGCGCGCATCTCGACCGCGCGCGGTATTTCCTGCAATGGTTGATCCAACATGCCGAGCCGGGTTACGCCGGCCTGGCGTGGGGATATCCGTTCGACGTGCATGCCAAGGGTCTTGATACGCCGCGCGGCACGCCGATTGCCGTCGTCGCGGCCATTGCGGGCGAGGCGTTCGCCCTGGCCTTCCGCATAACAGGCGATGCGGTTTATCGCGAAGCGGTCGCGAGCATCGCCGACCATCTGCTTCACGACATTCCGCGCATGCCGCAGAACGACGGCACGATCTGTTTCGCCTACACGCCCGGCGATCGCCGCCGCGTACACAATGCCAACCTCCACGTCGCCGCCCATCTTGTTCGGACCCATGCGCTGACAGGCGCGGATCGTTTCCTCGATCCTGTCGTGCCGGCCTTGCGTTTCACCCTCGAACGCCAGCGACCGGATGGTTCATGGCCGTATGGAGAATATGAACCTTCGGAACCGTTCGAGGAGAGTCTGCTGCGTCTTGTGGACCATTACCACACCGGGTTCGTCCTCCGGTCGCTGTACGAAATTCTTGGGATTGTCGAGGGGGGGCTGGATCTTCCACTTCGCGATAAACTCGCGGGAGCACTGGAATCCGGATACGCTTACTATCGCGATCGCCTGTTTGCTCCGGATGGCGCGCCAATCAATGGACACGGACGTTATCCCGTTGACATCCATGCCTGCGCCGAAAGCATTTTGTGTCCCGCCATGCTTTCCAAGCGCTTTCCCGATGCCCGCGAACGGGCTGTCCGAAGTCTCGAATGGGCTTACTCGCATATGCGCAATACGCGCGATGGGACCACCTATTACCGCAAATACCCCTTCTTCACATCCCGTTTGGTCTGCATGCGCTGGGGAGTTGCGTGGATGTACAGGGCATTGGCGGAAGTGTTGGCCATGGCCTAATCCGCCATCCGGCGCCATGCACGGGAATGAACATTTCAGCGCAATTGCCGCAACGAATGAACACGGTATGCCGTGTCCCGCATACATTCGACAAGCCGTTCGTCCGCTGTAATCAGCGGAGCCTCCACTGCGACGGCGGCCGCCACATAGCATGCGTCATATACCGAAATGGAATGTCCAATGGCGATATTGAGCGCTTCGGGAAGGAGCATTTCGGTGGAAATGGCCATGAGATCGAGCCGCCGGAGTAGCGTCATGATGCGCCGGGCGTCCTTGGCGGAATATCCAAAGCGCACCACATATTTCCAGAGAACGTTTGCACATTCCACAAAGAACAGATCCGGCACGTATCGCCGGGTGTTTTCATCGGCGCCCTCTTTGGAAAGAAGCGACTCCACCCTATCGGAGAGGGATTCCTTGACACACAGTTTGATGCCCACGCTTGCGTCTATCACGCACCGAGAAGGCGGAATCATCGCGAGCGGTCTTCCCGAAGCAGCGTGAGACTGTCGGGCGTCCCCGCGCTCGGAACAAAACGCCTGCGGCGCATTCCGGCCAGAACCCGCTTCTGACCGGATCTCCGTTCTCGCTGCTCAACGGCGTCCGCCAACAAACGGACGACCTCCGCGCTCAAGGACTGGTTTTCGGCTGCCGCGATTTGATGGAGTCGCGCATGCAAGTCCTCTGAAACGTTCCGCACATGCAATGTGGCCATCGGTTTGTCTCCTGCCTCTTTAGTGTTCAAATATATTATACAAATTGTGGTTGCACTGTGCAACCATGCAATGGACGATCCCTGGATCTGGAAACCCGAATGAACGGAGTTCAGTCTTATGTGCGGAAAGAAATTCGCGGCGGTTTTTCGCGCGAAGCGTCTATCGTGTATGATTGCTTCTTTCCAGATAAGTTGAGGCCGAAGTAAATGTCGGCCATGGCAGTAGTACAGAGGAGGTTGCCCCGTGTTTTCAGAAGATTCGTTTATCCGCCGCCACAAAATAATCACTGCGCTGGGTATCGTGGTCGTGTTGATCGTCCTGTTTTTCGGTTCGCGCATGATCGGTCCGCACCGTTTCTACAAGGTGGACTTTATCAAAGTAAACGCGGACCAACCGGCGGGCGTCCTGCAGGTGGGCGTCGCCAAGCGCGACATCACGCCGGACCTGGCCCAATACGACACGTATGACGACGTGGACAACGACAACAAGTACAAGCCGAAAGAAGGCTGGATGAGCAAGATCAAGATGGTGGCCGGCAACGACACCTATAACGACCGCAATCACAACGGCAAGTTCGATCCGGTGTGGATCGCCGGGTTCGGCAGCAACCGTCCCGCGAAGGGTGTCCACGATCCCATCTGGGCGCGCGCCATCGCATTTCGCAACAACGGTGTGACCATTGCCATGGTGACCCTGGACGCCATCGGTATTTTCCATGATAAATTCATTGACATGCGGAAGATGATCGATCCGAACCTCAAGATCGATCACGTGATTTTTTCGAGTCTCCACAACCACGAGACGCCGGATACCATGGGCAACTGGAGCGGGCCGATCCCGACGCCGTGGGCGTTCGACCACAAGAACATGGACCGGATCAAGAAGGCCTGCAAGGAGGCGGTCGAGGAGGCGGTGCGCGGTCTTCAGCCGGCCGACATGTACATCGTGCCGATTACCCTGGAGAAGCCGGAGGATTTCGTTGACGATTCACGCAAGCCCATCGTCATAGACAAGACCATCTGTTGTGCTCGTTTTACCAAGCACGGCGCCGATGAAACCATCGCGACCATGGTTTCTTGGGGCAATCATCCCGAAACGCTCGGCGGCAGCAATCCGCTGATCACGTCGGATTTCTGCGGATATTGGCGCGATGGCGTCGAAAATGGCGTTTCCAATCCGGGCGGCGTCGAGGGACTCGGCGGCATGTGCCTGTATTTCCAGGGGATGGTCGGGGGATTGATGACGCAGTTGCACACGACGGTGCCGCACCGCAATGGCGTGGACACGTATCGCGAGGATTCATGGGAAAAGGCGCAGGCGCTTGGCGAGAATCTCGCCATTCTCACGGTGAAGGGCCTGCGGGGGCCGAATGTGATCAAGTGCGAAAATCCGCGCGTCGGCATTGCGGCAAAGACGTTTTACGCGCCGATGTCCGGCCTGTTCAAGTATGCGATCCTGCTGGGTCTGATTCATCCCGGCGTTTTTTTGACGTCCGAGGGCATCTGTGCGCGGTCTGAAGTCAATTTCGCGCGCGTGGGCGATCTCGATATGTTGACGGTTCCCGGCGAACTGTATGTCGAGATCGGCGAAGGTGGCGTCGAGGCGCCGGCCGGCCAAGATTTTCCGATTGCCCCGGTCGAGGTGCCGCCCCTGCGCCAGGAAATGGACGGCAAGGTCAAAATGGTTATTGGCCTTGCCAACGATGAAATCGGCTATATCATTCCCAAGAGCCAATGGGATACGAAGCCGCCATTTGCCTATGGGACGAAAAAGGGCCAGTACGGCGAGGTCAACAGCGGCGGCCCGGACGTGGCCCCGGCCGTTCACCGGAATTCGATAGATTTGATCCGCCGCATGAAGGAAGCATGGCCAAAATAACCGTTACGGTTGGGAAGGCTATGGCCTGACGTCGGTCTTGCAGCGGATTCGCAATACTTTGTACAGGTTCAGTTGTGGGATATGGGCCCGTGTGCGCAATCCGCTTTTTGTGAAGGCGATGTTTTCCGGCGGGGCATCCGGTGCAATTGTTTCGGCGGATATGGCTCGCCAACCTTGGGGAAGCGGGACATCAATGGTGATGTCGTGGACAGGAACCGGCGGGCCGGATTTGGCCAATCCATGGATCGGCAGGTTGTAATTCAAAAGGTGAAGCACGAGGGAGCCGCCGGCGGCGTCCTGTTTCACAAAAGCGCTCACTTGGACGGTGCGGGGCGTTTCTGGGCCGGCGACAGTCAAGTCAGTCTTTGCCAATGGGGCAATTAGTTCGAGAAGCGGACTCGATTCTTTCACAATGGCGGGAGCGTCCATCGCGTGCCGCATGACAATTTCGATATCGTTTGCTTCCTCTTCGCCGAGGTCGTAGAGGTTGAACGGGGAAGGGGGGACGTGGGCGTCCAAGTCATCGATCGAAAGGAAAGCCCCTTTCTTTACGTGCCGGACGAAGGATGAGCCTTCCGTGTTTGCGGAATCCGTCCATCGCACAAACGGACTGCGTGCGCGCCGCCGTCCCAACTCGTCGAATGTGCCGCAATCGCCCATCGCGACCAATACGCCACCTTCTTCAACATATTCGCGAAGCGCTTCGAGCTCCCGGTTGTTCAGGTGAGTCAGAAAAGGCAAGATGACGGCTTTGTAACCGCGCAATTTCCAGGGTTTCAAACCACCGTCCACAATGAAATCGAAAAGGACGTGGTGTCGGGCGAGGTGATCGCGGAGACGATAGATGGCATGCAAGTGGGCGAGGTTCCCCCAGTACAACTCGTCGCGGAAATAACAGACGCCGTCCTGCGACCACGGCTCGTATCCTTCGAAGAAATCCCGGTTGTCCCGCCAGAACGCGCGATACCGGTTTCGCGCTTCGGGACTTTCGTAGCCGCCTTGGATGAGCGCGCCGCCACCGCCCGCGCCCGCTTCGGCCATGGCAAGCGAGACGCCGTCGGAATCGCGCGCATGGTACAACAGCATACCGCCGCGAACACGGTTTGCGAATGCGAGCTTGTATTGCAGCGTGCAGTCGGAAATCGTGCCTGCTCCGAAGAGGCCCGGCTGCTGCATCTCCTCGAACATCAGCCAATCGCATACCGTCGCCCATCGCCCGACATCTTGGCCGTTGCCGATGCGCTGGCGGACGCCCGCGATATGCGCCATCGGCGAGAGGTTCGGCAGCAGCATGAATCCCGGATGAATCGCCGCGCCCTCGTTCTTCAGCATCGTGAACAGCCGCGCGAAACTCCACGCGCGGAAGCGGCACGTTTCCACCGCCAACAGGTCTTTGCCGTTCTCGTTTAGTCGTACCGACTTTGGCGAATCGAAGCCAAACAATTTATTGACTTCTTCGGCGGAGTAGCGCTCGCGCAGGTACTTCCAGAATAGACTTCGGCAACATGCGTGCGGACAGCGGAACGAATTCACGTCCACGAAGACCCCGTCGTAACCACATTGCGCGACGAGCCGAACGATGGCCCGCAGATAGCGCTGCCAGTCGGGATGGTTGATACACGGTTCGTAGACAAACATGTCGTTGCGCTCGAAGGGCCGGCGCTCGTCGCTCTGCATCCATTCGATCGGGTCCGTTTCGGGCTTCTTTCCGAATCCGAACCGTTTATAGTCCGCCCAGTGGTCGTAGAACGTCCAGAATCCCGTGCGTTTCTCATGGTCGCCGAAAAGGAATACGTCGCAGATGTAGGGAATCACCGTCCGCGCGCCTGCGCGATGAAGCGTGTCCACATATTCGCGCAGCCGAGCGATTTCCACGTCGCATTCATCGGGAGACATCAGATCATAAGATGCGGGGAATGATCCAAAGCCCCGGCACGGCCCCAAGTGGCTCTTGAACGCGAGGTCGTGCCCCACGTGCAGGATGTCCGGCGGCGCTTCGGCGATGGTCTCGAGGTACTGCGGATTGCCCACATGGGTCGCCGCGTAGTCAATCAAATACACCTGCGGCAATGCCGTTTTAAAGGAGACGTCTGGTGCGGATGCGGCTGATGTGTATACGGCAAGGAGAATCACGATCATAGTCCGCTGCCCTCCTTCCCAAGAAAATGTGACATGGCCGATGATCACACATCTTGCCGATCGAATACCGTTTTATTTCACGTTCCAAGCATATCGAAAGAGAAAAACAAATGAAAATTGAACGTGAAGGCTTGGGATTAGGTCGTTCCGCCGACGGTCAATTCTCGTATGCGGATGGTGGGCTGGCCGCTGGTGACGGGCGCGCCCTGGCCGTCCTTGCCGCAGGTGCCGACGACGAAACCCAAATCGTCGCAGACGGCGTCAATATTCAGCAATACGTCCGGCCCGTTGCCGATAAGGGATGCGCCGCGGACGGGTTCGGCAAGTTGGCCGTTGCGAATGAGGTAGCCTTCGCTGACCTCGAACACAAAATCGCCGTTTAGGGGATTGACCTGTCCGCCGCCCATCTTGCGGACATAAAGGCCCTGCGGCGTTGACGCCAGGAGATCTGCGGGATTGGCCTTGCCGGGCGCGATGAACGTGTTGGTCATGCGGGGGATCGGCTTGTCCTGGAAGGATTCGCGGCGGCCGTTGCCGGTGGGAGTCATGCCGAGTTTGCGCGCGGTGCGCAGGTCGTTCAAGAATCGGACAAGCCGTCCGTTTTCGATGAGGATGGTTCGCTGTGCGGGCGTCCCTTCACTGTCAACGGGGCACGAGCCCCGCAGACCGGGTAGAGTGCCGTCGTCCATGACGGTAACTTCCGGGACCGCGATCATGTCGCCAAGTCGTCCGCAATACTTCGACATGTTTTTTTCGATATGATCCGCTTCAAGTCCGTGCCCGACGGCTTCATGAATCATGGTCCCGCCGGCTTCGCCCGCGATGACGACGGGCATGCGGCCGGCGGGCGCGGGTGAGGCGTCCAGCATGAGGCAGGCCTGGCGCGCGGCCTTCAGGGCCACGGATTCGGGCGGTGCATTGTCGAACAATTCAAAGCCGGACGTTCCGCCGACGGCATGATAGCCGGTCTGGATAACGCCGTCCCGGGCCGCGACGGCGTGTATCATGAGCATGATCTGGGGGCGCACCAATTCGACGTGGCGTCCCTCCGAATTGGCGATTATCGCGTGGCGCGTCGAATCGGTATAGGTGGCCGCGACCTGAACCATGCGCGAATCGTGTTTACGGGCCGCGCGGCCGGCTTCGGCCAGCAGGCGCGCCTTCTCCCGCGTCGAAACGGCCTGTGCGGGTTTTGCCACGGGCATCTCGAAACGATCTGGCCGATAATCGAACGAATACGATGCCCGCGGTTCCGAAACCGCACCCGCGACGGTATCCGCCGCGGCCAGCAATCCTTCGAGCGAAACGTCGTTCGTATGGGCGTAACACGTACGGTCGCCGGTCAGAACGCGGATACCGGCGCCGATATCCGTGCCGCTGTTGATCCGTTCGATTTTGCCGTCCTCGAAACGGATTGACGTCGCGGACGTTTCCTCGAAATAGATTTCAGCGAACGCGCCGCCGTGGGCCAGCGCACGCATCAGCACCGCTTCCGCATCTCGAATCAAATCAATCACGGCACACCTCGTTGTCGAATGGAAGCGTTATTCTGGCATGAAGAAGCGCCGTGTTCAATCAATCCGAATTCGCCTGCCGGACAAGTACGCGGAGGCAAGGGGGGCGAAGGAGTGCTTGGCCATGGATTTGGCGAGACGGCGCGCCCCCGGATTGACTTTTTCTCCGGCGGCCATTCGGACAATATCGAGCAGATGGTAGATCGGAACAGCGGGTTTACCGACGGGATAAGACCCGCAATCGCGAAAATCCAGTCGCATCCCGCGCAATCGTCAACGATAAAGTCGGCGCCGGTTTTTTGCAGTTCGCGGAGGCGTTTGATGGCCGTGTCCGCGATGTGGCAGAGGGAAAAGCGCGCGGCCGCCACGCCCATTCCGCAGCACAGGGCCCGTTCCCGGCAGTGCTCCGGTTCGATGGCTTCGACCCCGCAGGCCGCGAGCAACTTGCGTGTGAGATCCAGGAAATGGGAGCCGGAAGCCTTCGGCCAGCAACTGTCGTGGACCGCCGCCCGCTTGCCAAGCGGCGAGAGCGGCAGTTTCCCCGAAGCGATTCGTTCGTCAATCCAGTCGAGCAGCGACACAATCTCGACATCGAGCGGGATGCCAAACACTTCCGGGTAAACATGCCGGAATAGATGATAGCCCGCCATGCACGGCACGAGAACGCGTTCGAGACGCATTTGCCCGATGGTTTGCCGGACGTTTTCCGCCGCCTTGCGCGCGGCGTCCCAGCAACCCATGCGATAGAGCGGTTCGCCGCAGCACAAGTCGAGCGAGCCGAAAACGGGGATGCCCGCGAAAATGGGGGAGGCCAATCGGCGCGGCTGGAGCATCATGTTGCATCCCGCATAGATGGCCGTGCCGGCGTCCCGCGGTTCGCGTACGTTTTGCTCCCATTGTGCGACGATGGCGCGTTCATCTGGCGGCAGGGATTCGAGACTTTTCGTAATCATGGAGGGGCGCTGGTAGGGGAGTACCCATCGTGCACGCACGGGCAGACCCTCGCGTTTGTAGCGATCCTGCCATGCCAGCATGATGCGCGTGTGCGGGTTGGCGCCGAGCGGACACAGAATGTTGCACGCCATACAGCCGGTGCAGCGTTCGGCTGCTTCCGACCAGCCGGCTTCAAGCAGTTTGCGGAATTCGGCTTGCGCCCGCTCGATGGGCCATTCGAGAACCGGACACTGCGCAAGGCAAATGCCGCAAAGATTGCACCGTTCCTCGAGAAAACGGTCCGCGAAAGGGAAAGCCGTTTCAACCATGCGTTGTCCTCCCGGCCGCCTTGGATTCGGCCGTCCGTGGTCCTGCCGGCGTCAAGATATCAAAAGAGCGCCGGTAAAAACAGTTGCGCGGATGGCCGTTTCATGGTAAGTTACAATTGACAGTGTAGGGCAGTTAGGGGCAGGGCGGCCAGCGACTGGCCATTGTGGAAAGGATGCTCCATGCGTTTCGTGATGGTAGTGCTTGCGGCCTGTGTTTTGACTGCCGATATCGTTGAAGCGGCGGTGCTGCGCGTGGATGCGGCGGCCACGGGGGCGCCGGTGGATGGCTCTTCGTGGGATCGAGCCTATCGTTCTCCCGCGGATGCGCTGGACGCCGCACAACCGGGCGATGAACTGTGGGTCGCAGCGGGGATTTATGCGCCCGCCGGTTCCAATGGCGCCCGGACCTTGTCGTTTCGTCTGAAAAGCGGCGTGTCGGTGTATGGCGGTTTCCCGCCGGGCGCGGAATCGCGCGGCGACCGGGACCCCAATACCCGGCGGACGGTGCTTACCGGCGACTTGAACAGCAACGACGGCGCCGGTTTCTCCAGCCGCGGCGAAAACAGCTGTCATGTCGTCACGCTCGCGGAAGGCGAGGCGCTTCTCGATGGATTCACCATTTCCGGAGGCAATGCGGATGCCGGAGACGATCCGCCGCACGATTCGGGCGCCGGCGTGAATGTCACCGGCGGTTTGCTGCGACTGAACCGGTGCATTATCGAGGACAACATATCCTTTGTGCGGGGCGGCGGCATCTGTGTGGTCAACGGTTCCATCGAGATCATGTCGTCGCGAATCCAAGCCAATGAGAGCGGTGGGGGCGGCGGCGTTTTTATCTACGGCGGCGGCGTGACGTTGAACCAATGCATGGTCCTCGACAATACGGCGGGTATTGGCGGAGGCGTTTATGCGGCCAGTAACGCCCAATTGTCGGCGACGAGCACGGTGTTTGGACGAAACGAGGCCGCGCTGAGCGGAGGCGCCGTCTACGTTGCTTCTCAGTGCTCGGCGGCTTTGTTGAACTGCACGCTGGCCGGCAATCGGTCATCTGACGGAATTGACAAGGGGGCCTTGCTGGTGTGGACGTCTTCGACGGCCACCGTTGAAAATTGCATCCTGTACGGTAACGCCCCGCGCTCGATTCATGTTTATGAAGACGCCTTTTGCACGGTAACCAACAGTATCGTCGAGGGCGGTTACATCGGCGCCGGCAATCGGGACGTCGCCCCGCGCTTCCGCCTCGTGGACGACCCTCCGTATCAGTTGAGCTGGGATTCGCCCGCGATTGACGCGGGGGATGCCTCCGCGCCGGCCACGGATGTGCTCGGGGCGACACGTCCCATGAACGACGGTCCCGATATCGGCGCGTATGAATTCGGAACGGATACCGATGGCGGCGGGTTGCCGGATGATTATGAAAACGACAACGGACTCGTTGCTTTCGATCCGGCCGATGATGCGGAGGATTCCGACAACGATCACCTGGACAACCGCGAGGAATTCCGGCGCGGAACGAATCCGCAAGATGAAAACGATCCGCCATCGAAATTTTATGTTTCGCCATCCGGAGACGACCTGACGGGAAATGGATCGCAGGCGGAACCGTGGAAAACGATCGATCATGCGATGATGTCCGTGCCGGAAGGGACTGCCCTGTTCCCCATCACGATTTATCTCGCCGCAGGCGCGTACGACGAGCGCGTTGTTTTCCGGCCGTACACGCGCATTGAGGGCGCCGACGCGGAAGCGACGACCATCCGGTATTATCAGGCATCGGACGACGAGCATGTGGTTTTGACTGCGGCGGAAGGATGCGGTCTGCGATCCTGCACGGTGACGTTTCCGGCATCCGTCACCGCAACGGCCGAATTGCTTCGCATTGACAATGTCGCCATGCAGGTGCGCAACGTCGTTTTCAACGGCGGCGACAGCCCGCACGCCATCGCCGTATTCGTGACGCGCCCCGGCTCGACACCCTCATCCATCCGAAATTGCACGATCAAGCGGGTGGAATACGGCGTGTACGCGGTGGATTCCGGAATCAACGTCACGCGGAACACGTTTGAAAGCATTCTCGAAGGGGCGATATTCATTCGTCCGCCGGAAGGCAAGACCAGCGGTGAAACGCCGATGCTTGGAAATATCGCCTCCGCCAGCACGACAGGATTCAACCGCTTCAACATGAGTTCAGGCTTTTTTATCAAAAATGAAGCGGGAGACGATGTCAGCGCGCAGTACAACGACTGGGGCGCGTACACCGACACGGATATCGGCTCGCGCATCGTTGGCGGCGCGGGCAAAGCCGGCAGCGTCACGTTCAAGCCGTACATCGGGCGATCGCTGGTGGACGCCTCGCTCGTCGTGGCCGTTCAGAGCCAGGCCACGAACAATCCCGTGGAAAGCAAGTACGCGCCCAAGGCCGTCATCGGCGCCATTGCGCCCGCGCGCGACCTGTCGAGCAGCCTGTTTATTTTTCCTTCGATTGCCGGCGGAACGCACCTTGTCGAAGTGTCCGCGAATAGCCATGCGGGCCAGAGCCGCAATGTCACCGTGATCCCCGGCGATGTCGTTGTGGAAACATTTATGCTGACATTCACCGGTGGCGAAGGGGAGGGAGAAGGCGAAGGCTGTTTCCATGCAGCCGGCCCGGTCTCACCGTCGTCGAATTCAGGCGGCAACGGAGTCGCCTATCTGGTCCTTGTCGGCATGCTTGCGGCCGCATCGGTAAAATCGCGAATGTGGAAACGCCGAAAAAGGTCCGTGTGAGGCGGCTGCCGGTCACTGCTTGACGTTTACATCCGCGACCTGGCAAAAACAGGCTATTTATAAGTAATATTTGTGGGACAGGCTGTCCAGCCTGTCCTTTTGACAAGAGTGCTCGGTCAAAAAACAACGATAAGGAAAGGCCGTGGCCGTTGCCATTATAGTATCGCTTGCCGCATCGCTGGGAGCGGGGGAGGCCGCCGCAAAGGCATGGACGCTTGAAAACATCCACATTCGCGATCCGTTTATCCTGCCCGTGGATGAGGAAAAGCGTTACTACCTTTTCGGCACACACGCGTCGCATGCGGTGGATTTCCCCGTTTATTGGAGCATGGATCTCAAGACGTGGGAAGGGCCGGTCATCGCCTTTGAAAAGCATGAGGGATTCTGGGGGGATCGCGAGTTTTGGGCGCCGGAGGTCCATCGCCATCGGGGACGGTTTTTCATGTTCGCAAGTTTCAACGCGCCCGGACGGCGACGCGCCACGCAAATCCTCGTGGCCGACAACCCCCAAGGGCCTTATCGCGTGCATGGAGACGGCCCCGTAACTCCGCCCGACTGGGATTGTCTCGACGGCACATTGTTCATCGGCGAGGACAAGCAGCCGTGGATTGTCTTCTGCCACGAGTGGACGCAAACGCGGGATGGCGAAATTTGTGCGCGCAAATTGTCGCCTGACTTGTCGAAAGCCGAGGGCGATCCCATCCTGTTGTTCAGGGCGTCTGCCGCGCCGTGGGTCGTTGAAGTCGGATTTGGCGGACCGCGCAAGGGCTTTGTCACGGACGGTCCCTTTCTGCATCGCACAAAAGAGGGCGCGCTGCTGATGCTATGGTCGAGTTTTTCACAAAAAGGCTATGTCCAGTCGTATGCCTATTCGGAATCGGGACATTTGTCCGGGCCGTGGGTGCAGCAAAAGATTCCATGGTTCGATGAAGACGCGGGGCACGGCATGTTGTTCCGGTGTTTTGACGGTCGGCAAATGCTGGTGCTACATCGCCCGAACGGCGGCGGCCGCGAACGCGCGCATCTGTTTGAAATCGGGGAATCGCCCCATGAACTCATAAGCACGCCGTTTCGTTTTTGAACGCTTCATCGGATCGTTATACTAAGGCGGTCCGGCGATCATCTTAGAGTCAAGTAGACAATTTCGTTGATCGCCACAACCATGCGCGGAGCGCGGGAGTTGCCACAAGAAAATTAAAAATGCCGAAGGAACACATGATCGCATGATGCTCACACAGCGACAGGAAACAATCATTGAACGCTATTTGCGTGAAGTTGCGGACGGTTTGGGCGACGTCAGCGACGATACGCGCGAACGCGTCCTGCGTCGTTTGAAAAACCGGATTTATGCCGAACTGCGCAAGGGCGGCGGCTTGGTGGAGGACAAGGAAGTCGAGTCCGTTCTTGCCCGATTGGGCACGGCATCGGATCCGGCGATGGTGTCGCTGCACACTTCGGGCGGTTCCGACGGCTTGACGTTGTCAACAGACAATTGCCGCTGGCTGGGAGTGTGCGGCGGAGTGGCCGAATATTTTGGGCTGAACCCTTCTTTTGTGCGCGCAATTTTTCTTCTGCTTGGGATAACCGGTCCAATCGCCCTAATTGCCTACCTGGCATTATATATCGAAATGTATCTGGCGTCGGAAAACGAAGGCATCCCGCATGTTGACCCGTGGCGTGTGCTGGGACAAACGGCCGCCATAATCATCGCGACGGTTGCGCTTGATCTGGGCATGCGCGGCCTGCTCCGCCTTGTGCGTTACGGCTACGAACGGTTTCCAAGCCTGGGTCCTTATCCCGGACTGGAGCGATGGGACTGGCTGCCGGTCAATATGCCGTTCTTGCTTTTCTGCGCGCTGTCGCTATCCGTGCCGCTGGCGATACTGGGCGGCCTTCCCCTAGCCGGCGAATGGGACAAGACGCTAAAACGTTGCGCACAGGCCATCCTTGCGGTGTACGCCGCCATCCTTTCCATCGGCTTTGCGTTGTATATCACCGGCATCATCGTTCACATCGCTAAGGGATTCACGTTGTAAAATCGCGTCAATCCCACGATTCGGGGTTGGATTGGGCGGACAGGACGGCAAGGGACTTGGCGGGAAGCGTAACCAGTCCGCGGCCCTCGATTTCCGGCGCATTGTGGGCATCGCGGATATCGTCGGGGTACGGCAGGCTGGTGTTGATGCGCATGACCCATGCGCCCCGGGGGATGCGGAAGGATACTTCCCTGAAAGAAGCGTTGAACATGCAATAGAGCGCAATGGATCCGTTTACAATGCCCCCTATGCGACAGGCGAAATACCCCGCATCCTTTTCCCAATCCAGCGGTTTGCCGGTGTTGTCGAACCATGCGATGTCCGGCTCCCCGTTTTCGACGGAGGGTTTGCCGTCGAAGAACTGAAGCCGGGCAAAAACGGGATTTTCGCGGCGAAACCGGATGGCTTCCTTGCAAAATCTGAACAGGTCCGCATTTTTTTCGAGGAGCCTCCAGTCGTACCACGAAACGGGGTTATCCTGGCAATAGGCATTGTTGTTGCCCTGTTGGGTACGGCCGAATTCATCGCCGCCGAGCATCATCGGGATGCCGAGGGACAAGAACAGGGTGGCAAGGTAATTTTTTTGCATGCGCAGGCGAAGCGCGCTGATTTGCGCATTGCGGGTTTCGCCCTCGATGCCGCAGTTCCAACTGAAGTTTTCGTCGAGGCCGTCGCGGTTGTTCTCGCCGTTGAGCCGGTTGTGCTTATGGTTGTAAGAAACCAAATCGCGCAGGGTGAATCCGTCATGGGCGGTAATGAAATTGATACTGTGCGCCGGTGTACGTCCGGCCCATTGGTAAAGATCGGAACTTCCGGTGAGGCGCGTCGCGAAGTGTCCGCGTGTGCCCGGGTCACCCCGCCAGAAACGGCGGACATCATCGCGATAACGCCCGTTCCATTCGGCCCAGCGCACGTCGCCGAACGATCCGACCTGGTAGGCGCCGCCCATGTCCCATGCTTCGGCAATCAGTTTTGTGTCCCGCAGCACGGGATCCTCGGCGATACGCTCGACGAGTCCCGCATTTTCGACGATGCGGCCCCTGGTATCGCGACCGAGGATCGAGGCTAGGTCGAAACGGAACCCGTCCACGTGGAGCACCGTGACCCAGTAACGCAGGCAATCAAGGATGAAATCGCGCACAAGCGGATGGTTGCAGTTGAGCGTGTTGCCGCAACCGCTGAAATTGCGGTAAGCGCCGTTTTCGTCGAGCATGTAGTAGATGGCGTTGTCGAGGCCGCGGAAACAGAGCGTCGGGCCTTTTTCATTGCCCTCGGAGGTGTGGTTGAACACGACGTCGAGGATGATCTCAATCCCGGCCTTGTGCAGCGCGGAAACCATCTGGCGAAATTCGTCGAGTTGCGCGCCGGGCTGAACGGCATAGCGGCCCGTCGGCGCAAAAAAACCAATGGTGTTGTAGCCCCAGTAATTGTGCAATTCCTGTCCTGAAGCGATGCTGCATCGTCCGAGTCGCGTTTCGCCGAATTCTTGGACCGGAAGGAATTCCACGGCCGTCACGCCCAAATCCTTCAGATATGGGATCTTTTCGATCACACCCAAATAAGTTCCGGGATGCTGTACGCCGGATGATGTGTCAAAGGTCAGGCCGCGGACATGTGTTTCGTAGATGACAAGATTTCCAAGGGACACGCGCGGGCGAACGTCGTCCACCCAGTCCTGGCTTTCTCCAAAAGCGACACATTTGGCCGTGCGTTCCTGAATGTCTCCGACAATTATTTTGGCGTAGGGATCCAAAAGGTAGATGTTTTTGTCGAAACGGTGGCCGGCTTTCGGATCAAATGGTCCGTCAACCCGGTACATGTAGAATGCGCCGGGCGCCAAACCTTCCACATAAATGCTCCAGACATCGCCCGTGCGGTAACGGGCTGGATCGAGTTCGATTTCCAGAGCCGGTTCGCGATCGTCGGCATTGTCGAACAGCGCGAGCCATACGCGTGTGGCGTGGCGGCTAACCACGGCGAAACGGACGCCCGAAGCCCGCACGGCTGGTCCCAGGGGATATGCGCGCCCAGGGAGCAATCGCAGATTTGCGGCGTTCAGCTTGGGCATGGTTATTGTGCGGCCTCCCGCGCCGTGTCGCGGATGCGCAGCATCCAATCGAGATTGCGCAGCGATTCGTCCATGGTTGCGACAGGCTCGCCGCGCAGGAATTCGACGATGGAGGCGTGCAGCATGTCGGGCTCGATGTGGTCGCCATCGGGTGTTTCAATGCGCGCGCGGTAGACGCCACTCTCGTCGTTTTGTCCTTCCACGATGAACGGATAGCCATTGTATTTGAAATGGCGGACATTGAGGGGCGGATCGAGCGCGTTGCGCGTAACGATAACGGCATGCAGACAGGCGCCGTTCGCCCGCCGCACGTCGAATTTCGCGATGGCCTCGTATCCGGCGAACCGCGTGTCGAGTGTGTTCCAGAGGACTTCGCCATCCGGCGCCAGTTTCAACAACACACTCAGGGGGTGAGGGGAGAGATCCACCCAAACACGTACCGGATCGGGAGGGCGGTTGCGTGCAGGCGATTCGAGATGGCCGTGGTAATGGGCGACAGGCTCACGATTGGCCCAAATCCGGGCAAATGACAACGCGGCCGCTGCATATTGCGTTGAAACGGACAGGAGGCATCCGCGGCGTTGTGCAAGCGAAGCCAGACTGGCCGCCGCATCCATCAATTCCCCGCGCGACAGGGCGGGATCGTAGACAAAGGGCTTTTCGCAGAGGACATGGCAACCAGATTCCAGCGCCGCGCGCACATGTCGGGCGTGAAGCGGGGGAGGGGAGCAGACATCCACGATATCCGGACGCTCAACCTCGATCATTTCCTCCACGCGGGTATAACCGCGTCCGGCAAATCCGAAGAGCGTCGTGAGCGTGTCGTGCGTCTTGGCGATGGACTCCGGCGACGTTCCCGCAAAGGCGCACACATCGGCCCCCGCGTGCGCCCACCACTTCGCATGGTGCTTGCCGATGCCGCTTGCGCCGATTATCGCAACGCGCCTATCACTTCTGATCGTCATCGTCCTCTTCTTCCCAAAAATACGGATCGTCCTCGGTGGATTCACACCAAGGCGCCGGCGGTTCTTCGCCTTCTTCTTCCTCCTCCCATTGCTGCAGGATACGCTGGCCGCGCCGCCATTTATACACATACGCAACGACGGCCAGAACCGCCATGAGCTGGAACGCGGAAAATCCTGACACAAGCGACGCGACGAGGGCAACTTTCCACAACGAAGCGCGCCAGCCGGCGTCGAGTCCGGCGGGCGTGAGATTCGCATGCACGCGGATCGCGTCCTCGAACGGCATCGTGCGAAGCGATTGCACCAATTGCCAAAAGCGATCTTCGCCCATGCGATTTTTAAGCCATCGCGTCATGGACAATGCCTGGGCATAGGCGCCGCCGAAGGTGGATTCGTCGCCTATCGGCGCGAACGCGAAATTCAGTTCGATGTAGGGGATCAGGCGGCGCTGCACATACATGCGCGCCACCTCGAAACTGCTTTCCCACCGCATTTCTTTGGAGAGAACCATCGCGACGCCCTCGTCGAACCAACGGGGAACGTAGGCCGCCTCCGTGTTGCGCGCAAGCAGGACATGGATGAGTTCGTGTCGGATGATGCCGCGAAATTGCGCGGACGGCGGCAACAGCGCCGGCGTTTTGGCGATGATGACCCCCTTGTCTGCCTTGGCCACGCCGCCGACGCGCGCCTGGCCGTATGCGCCGGCGCGCGACTTGAATTCCTGCATCGTGCGGC
Organism: Candidatus Hydrogenedentota bacterium; assembly: GCA_035450225.1. Taxonomy (NCBI): domain Bacteria; kingdom Pseudomonadati; phylum Candidatus Hydrogenedentota; species Candidatus Hydrogenedentota bacterium. The sequence goes on along the minus strand of DAOTMJ010000022.1, from coordinate 10,783 downwards.
ACAGATAGACCGTGATGGGATCGCCGCCCGCCGGCAGGCGTGTCGTATATTCGGCGAGCGCCTCCTTGAGGATATCAATCGTTTCGCGGGCGAGGGGCGCATCGGATGCGTCGTGAACAATGGTCAATAGGCCTTCGGAGAGGCGCTGCTCATCGGCGCAAGCGGGAAATGAAAGGGCAAGAGCCGCCAGCAGGGCAAGGGCCGGAAAAAAACGGAAGATCAATGTGGATATATCTTTCGTGGTGGGCCGTCCTCGAAGGTTTGACAATTTACGCTTTCAGGGAACAAAGAAAATACGGGGAACGAAAAAAGACGAAAGTTACCAAGAAATCGCAGACTACTCGGCGCTTTTTCCAATCTTTTTAGTCCCGGATGTCCATTTTGTCCCTTTCGTCCTTTATGTCCTTAGCCCGATGCCGGTTTGTTCAACATCATTGGCGAGAACCGCTTCGGCTCGCTCCAGCGCCTCGCGAATGCGTGGCGGACTCACATCCACCGCGCACTCTTCGCCGAGGTCCGCATAGTATAACAGGGCTTCGGTGGGTGAATGGCCCAGAAGGGCTTGAACCGCGGCGGCATAGAGATGAATCTGGTATTCGTAGCGTTCGTGCATTTCGGCATGTATGCGCCCTGTCTTGAAATCCACGATCAGTGTCCGATCAATCAGGGCGTCTATGGTCCCGGAGACGATCGTCGCGCCGATGCGCAGGAGGAACGGCGCCTCGCGCTCGATCCGTTTCGCGGCGGCCATGCGGCGGGCCAAGGCGCCGGATTCAAATCGTTTCAGGATGGCGTCGAGATCGGCGGCGAGCGTTTCGCGAAGATGCAGCATGGGGGCTTCTCGAAGAAGAAACGCTTCGATATCCATACGTTCGCCCGGCGACCAGACTTCAAACAGGCGATGGACCAGCGTGCCGCGTTCCATGGCGGATAGCGCCGGGAATCCGTTGTAGGGTTCACGTGAAGGTTCGTCGTCGGTTTCCATGCCGGTCATCATGTTTAGCAAAGTGGAGACGGAAATCGTGCGCCGGGAAGGAACCGATACAATCGGCTCGGCTTGGCGCACGATGGCGGCAACATTTACCGGGACGGCCGCACGGCTCTCTTCAGACGCCGAAGCGGGGGGAGCCGCTTCGCGCCAGACGATCGCCTTCCAAGTTTCGGTTTCGACGAATTCGCCATGCCTGCGATCGAGAAGGTGGTATGCGTCGTTCATGATGGCAAGCCAACTGCCCTTGCCGGGTTTCGGGGTTCCGCCGAACAGGAGCCAGTCGCGGGCTCGTGTCATGCCGACATACAGGACACGGGCATGTTCAGCGGTTTCCTTGGCGCCGGAGGCATTCCGCATGGTCTTGTATATCGAAGGCTGGATCGTTTCGCCTTTGTTGCCGGTTACACGGACTGCAAGTCCCATATCGCGATGAAATGCCGAGAAACCAGGGCGCGATCCGCCTTCCTGCCGTCCCGAATCGGCCAGGACGACGATGGGGAATTCGAGGCCCTTGGCCTTGTGGACCGTCATGAGCGTCACGGCATCCTTGGGTTCGACCACGGCATCGCCTTCACGAATGGCGCGGTCGGCGAGCGTGTCAAGATACTGGACAAAAGCCGGGAGGCGCGCGGGTTGGGTGCGCGCAAAGTCCTCGGCAAGATTGGCGGCCTTGCGGATATTCCACGCTTTGCGCGCGCCGTGAAACTGGCCTAGAAGAATGGCCTCATGCTTCGCGAGCTCGATTGCATGTCGCATGAAAGCCGCCAACGGCAGGTCCTGTTTGCCGCGTAACTCTTCAATCAACGAACGCGCATGTTTGAGACTATCGGTTTCGGGAAACTGGGCTGGAATCTCCTCGCTCCAAAACACACGCGCCAGACCGCCATGCAACTGCATGGCGGCAAGGGCATTGTCGGACAAACACGCCAACGGGCCGCGGAGAAATCCCAACAGCGCCATTTCATTCCACGGGTCCACCACGACGGTCAAAAGATTCCGCAGATCGAGTATCTCCTGCCGTTCGTAAAAGCCTTTGCCGGACACAACGCCAAAGGGAATCGAACGTTTTCGCAGGGCCTCCTCGTACAAGTGAATATCGGAAAAGGAACGCAGGAGAATAGCCACGTCGCCGAATCGTGCAGGGCGCGCTTCGCCGTCCGATTCAACCATCGCGCGGTGGGGTCCCGCACACATTTCTTCGATGCGCCAGGCGATCAAATCCGCCTCATCGCGGCGATACGTCTCGACGTTCGCCTTTTCTTCCCGTTCGGGCGGCACGAGAAACGCTATCCGCGTCTCGTTCGCGGGCGGACGATGGGGCTCCAGCGCCTTGTATTCGGTCTCGACTGCTTCCAGAATCCCCGTGCACGTGAACAGGTCGTTGACAAATGCGATGATTTCCGGAACGGTGCGAAAATTTTGCGCCATGGGAATTGTTTCCCTGGAAGCGACGCGTTGCTGTTGAAATACTTCCACTTCCGCCCCGCGAAAATCGTAGATGGATTGCTTCGCGTCGCCGACAAAAAACCAATCCGGGCCGCCGGGTTCGTCGGACAGCATGCGGACGATGTCGAGTTGAATCCAGTCGGTGTCCTGAAATTCGTCCACCAACAGAAAGCGAATGCCTCGTGCCACACGCTTGCGCACATCGGTGTTGTCATGCAGGATGCGCCATGTGGAGGCGATCAGGTCGTCGAAATCCAGCGCGGCCCGTGCCGCCTTCGCGGCCTTGTACGCCTTGCTGGCATGTTCCAACAGTGAGAACAGGTCGCAGGTCAGTTGTGCGGCGAGCGATTCGACGGCGGGATCGGGATCGGTCCACGCCAGACCTTCCATGCGTTTCTTGATCGTATCCAGGATCTTCTTGACATTTTCGAATGTTTCCGGCGATTCCCAGTTCTTGCTGGAAGGATGCCCGGCTGGCGCAGATATGATTTCCTCGATACATGACTTCAATTGGGTCATGTCACGGCTATCGCGAATATATACGAGCTGTTTCAGTATTGCCTGCCGCTGGATTTCGCGTCCATCGGAAGCCTTAAGACAAAGACCGTCGAACGATCCGAGTTGATCAATCCAGTCGTTTACGTCCCGCGATTGGGCAAAATTTAGCAACCGTTCCTCGTATTCCCGTTGCACGATTTCCGACCAGCGTTCAGCCAAGGCTGCCGGCTCCCGCAGCGGCAGGTTCGATTCAAGGCGCTCAAGTGTGCCGCGCCGGGCAAGAAGACGGTCAAGTTCACGGATCAGGGCTGACGTCCCGAATTCGGTTGCGGTGCGCAGGGCGGCCGGATCGCCAAGATCAAGTAATCGGGTTACGGCGGCGGATACCGTCTCATTGCGAAGAAGCGCGGTTTCGGCTTCGGCCATCACGGCAAAATCAGGATCCGTGCCGATGTGCAATGCATGCTCGCGAAGAAGATTTCCACAAAACGAATGAATCGTTCCGATGCGAGCGGTCTCGACGCGCCGTTCAAGATCACGCCATCGCGTCATGCCCTCGGCGCTGTCGAGGGGGGCTTTCATGCGGAAGGCTTGGCGAAGCCGTGTTTTCATCTCGGCGGCGGCTTTATCCGTGAAGGTTATCGCAACAATCTCGTCGAGATCCGCGTTTTGTTCTTCGATCAGATAAATGATTCGCTCGATGAGCACACGGGTTTTGCCGGATCCCGCACCCGCATCCACACAAAGCGTCTTTTGCATGGATGTAACCGCTCTTTGCTGCGCTTCGGTGCGATTCATGGCGCAGCCGCCTCCTTGCGTTTGATGCGGTTTTCATCGAACCGGCACACGCGCCGGGCCGCGCAATGGGCGCAGATCTTGTCGCGGTCGGCGGTTGTGGGCGGGAATCGCCCCGCGCGGATGCCTTCGAGGCATTTCATGATTTGATTGATTACGGCGGCCCGGCGCTCCGGCCATTCGTCCGTCTTTATCGTGCGTCCAAGCGCCTCTTTGCGATCCGCTTTGCCGGGCGCCAGGAAAAGCGCTTCCCGGCATATCCTTCCCGGCATGAGAAGTTCTTCGAGCGCCATCGCATAGACGGCCAATTGCATGGAGCGTCCGGTCTTGAAATCCGGCGAGGGCATTGACGTCTTGTAGTCAATGATGCGCGCCGTGTCGTTGCCGAGGAGATCGATTCGGTCTATCCGGCCTCTCAGAAGGATGGCGGTGTCGTTATCCAAAGGCAGCCGATACGGTTCCTTTTTCCCCAGATCGTCACTGGAATCGCGTACATCGCCGAAAGCCACTTCAAAATGGCTGGGCTTCCATTCTTTATCCTTTTTTTCGATCTCGATGCACAGATACCGGTCAAGCAACAAGAGAAAACGTTGCCGCTCGGCGTTTATGACGCCGCGCGTAGTGGCGGCGCTGCGAACGGCAAACCGGTCAAACGCTTCATCCACGGCGGCGCGAACCGCTTCGCTCGTTTCCTTCTGCGGCCATTCCAGGACGGACAATCCGTGATAGCGGCGATGGAGCAGTTCGAGCGCCCGGTGCATAATCAGGCCGCGCACGCGCGGATCGAATTCCGCTTCGGGCAGTTCGGTCTCCTCGACGTTCAGAATGTACTCGACAAAAAAGCGGAATGGGCAGTCCGCATAGGTTTCCAGTTGCTTGACGCTGAACACATGATTCGGTCCGTAACGATCGGCGATATCCGGACGGTCTACAACGCCGTCATAAAACCCGAAAGGCGATTTGTCGTTGCGCACGCGTTCGATCCGCATGGCGGTTTCGATGAATGGGAAACGGCTTTCGACAATTGGCTTCAGCGCCTTGCAGCCTTCGCTGGCCGCATTGCATACATCCCGCCACGAGGCAATCTCATCCAGTTTGGGGGCGATGCGATCATAAACAACGGGCTGACCAAACGTGTTGCCCAACAATTCGCGCAACTCCGCGACGTAGGGGCTGGGAAACTGTTCCCGGCCTTCCCGGGAGTAAAGGCGCCAGGAAAGGATCAACTGTTTGCGTGCCGCATCGAGCACGTTATGGAACAGGCGCGCCTCGCGCTCGGCATGGGTGCGACGTCCCTCGAGGGCGATGCCCGCCTGTTCGAGGTCCGACAAATCCGCTTCGGAGTAGATGGCATTGGCCGGCGGGGGAGAGGGGAGATCGCCCTCGTTTGCGCCTGCGAGAAACACGTGGTCGAATTCAAGACCGCGAAGAGAAGGCAAGTCGAGCGCGGCGACTCCATGGGATGCGCCGGGCGACATGAACGATGCCCGCTGGACGGCGTGGCGCAGTGCGGCGGCGAATTCTTCACGCGTTGAAAGGGTCGGGTCGTCTGCCGTCCACACGGCCCAACGTCCTAGCAGTTCGCGCAAGGCGGCCAGCGCGGCGCGTTCATGGTCCCGAATGACCGGGACCGGATGCAAGGCGGCGCGGGCGGGTATGTCCAGTTCATCAATAAGGTCGTCGAGCCATGCGGCCCATGTCGCCTCCGTTTTGCTATCAGACGTGGATTCGGCGATTCGATCCAGCGCAAGGAGGCGCTCATGTAACGCTTCAAGCGAGTTTGCCGCGTTGGGAAGCACATCAGGCAAAGCCTTCCCGATGCCATCATTATCCGCGTTTAGGCGTGTTTTCAGCCGCTCAACGGCATTGATCCATTCCGTACGACCCGACACGATACCGGCCTGTGCGGCAAGACGCGTAAACGTTCCCGATTCGGTGCATTCGCCGAAAAACCACGGCGAAATGATCACGTCGAGCACGGCGGCGCGGCTCCATGTTTCCAGCGACTCGAACAGCGTTAGCAAGAATCCGACGAGGGCGCTCGACCACAAGGAGGGCGGCTGAATGATCCGAAGCGGCACGCCGAATTCCCCGAATATCGCGCGAAGACCAGGGGCGGCTTCGGAAAGATTCGGATAAACGATCGCGATTCGTTCCGGCTCCACGCCGTCAATCAATAATTTTTTTACCGATCGCGCGAGGGTCTCCATTTCAAGCGAAAAATCGAGACAAGTCCATAACACGACATCAGGCGAAAGATCAGCCGGGGGTACGGGACGCCCGCGGTGCATGAAGTGGCGCGAGGCGAATTCCGCGTAGGTTCGCGGGTCTTCTTCGTGGAAAATCTCCGTTCGCACGGTGAATTGCGCTTGAATCGTCCCGACGGTGCGATGCGGAAGGGCAAATAGATCACGGCGGCCGGGATCGTCGTCGTAATTCATCCCGAACACAAGCCGGGCCAGATACGGCTCGATGGAGGCCAATAATCTGAATTCCGAGGGCGTGAAATCATCGAATCCATCAAGTAGAAGTGTTTCGATATCTTCAAGAAAGGCTGGACGTCCCGTTTGGGCAACGAGATTTGCCTCCCAGAATAGCCCGGGCAAGTCGTATGATCCCGTATCGAGCAGCATGCGTTGGTATTCCGCGTACACCGACGCGACCACGGCATCGAGCGGCGACGGATGTTTGCGTTGCCTTACCCGTTCCGCGAAGATCGCCGGTTCGATGGCGGCCTGTTTGAGTTGCGTGATCGTACGTAGGATGTGCGTGGTGAAACCGTTCGTCCGGGCGGCCGAACCCAGCGCTTCGAGTGTGCCGCCGGCTTCCATGCGGCTAATGATGCGCTCGAGAAGAATGCGACGTTCCAGATCGCCGAGACGGAAGGGCCGGCGGCCTTCCGCGCGCAGCAAGGCGGCGACGAAATCATCCATGGTCAAAACCGGCCTTCCCCAAGCGCCGGACAGGCCGCCTTCGGTCAAGAGCCGCTCGAGACGGCGTGAGGCAAACTGGCGTGTCGGCGTCAATAACATGGCGCGTCCCCACCGTTCGCGCATGAGACTGTCAATACGCGCGGAACGACCGGAACGCTGCGCGCCGGCAATGATTAGGACTTCCGCCATGCGAAGGGTTCAGGAGGCCTTCTTGATAAGAAGGTCCACTTCGCTCTGAATCTGAGCCAATACGCTCTTGCGAAGATCCTCAGGCACTTTATAGTGCTGTGTTTCCTCGAGCAAGGCCAAAGTCCGCGAAGCCACTTGATACGCGAAATCTTGCACTTTCATGCCGATCTGCTCCCTGAAAAAAAGAACCGCGCCCGGAGAATCCGGGCGCGAAATAGGATACGTATTTTGGATATGCGCTTACAAACCAGCCTTCTTGCGCAACACATCGGCCTTGTCGGTCATTTCCCAGCGGAATCCTTGGTTTTCGCGTCCGAAATGGCCGTAATTCGTGGTCTTTCGGAAAATCGGCTTGCGGAGATCGAGCAATTTGATAATCTCGGCGGGACGACAGTCGAATTCGTCCATGAGGATTTTTCCAAGTTTAGAATCGTCAATTTTGCCGGTGCCGAATGTTGCGACGTTGATGGATACCGGCTTGGCCACACCGATGGCGTAAGCCAGTTGCACTTCACAGCGGGCGGCCAAATTTGCCGCGACGACGTTCTTTGCGATGTAACGCGCCATATAGGCCGCGGAACGATCCACTTTCGACGGATCCTTGCCGCTGAATGCGCCGCCGCCGTGGCGTCCCATGCCGCCGTAGGTGTCCACGATGATCTTGCGTCCAGTAAGCCCGGTGTCGCCGCAAGGGCCGCCGACCACGAAACGCCCGGTCGGATTGATGTGAAACTTGATTTCGCCCTTGACATACTTCTTGGGAAGAATGGGCAAGCAGGCTTTTTCGATGATTTCCTTGCGGATTTCCTTCTGGGAAACACTCGCGGAATGTTGGTTGGAAATGACGACCGTGTCAATACGGACTGGCTTGTTGTCCACGTATTCGACCGTAACCTGCGATTTGCCGTCGGGTTGGAGCCAAGGCAGTTTTTTGCTCTTGCGAAGTTTTGAAAGTTGCAGGCCGAGTTTGTGGGCAAGCCAAATCGGCAGCGGCATCAATTCCGGCGTTTCGTCGCAGGCATAACCAAACATCATGCCCTGATCGCCGGCGCCTTGCTCATGACTGGCGGTCGCCGTGACACCCATCGAGATGTCCGGCGACTGGCGATCCAGCGTAACCATCACCGCGCAGGACTTGGCGTCGAAACCCGAATCGCCGCCATTGTAACCAATCTCGGATATCGCCTTACGCGCAACATCGGCAAAATTAACCACGGCCTTCGTGGTGATCTCGCCCGCGACCACGCAAAGACCGGTCGTCACGAGTGTTTCGCAAGCCACGCGGCTCATGGGATCCTGCTCAATGACCGCGTCCAGCACGGAATCGGATATGTAGTCGCACAGCTTGTCCGGATGTCCCTCAGTGACGGATTCGGATGTAAAGAGTATGCCCTTGCTCATGCCTCGCTCCTCTTGCCGCGGCCATCATGACCACGGGTTGCGATGGACCACTAAACGCTGCGATATTGCGCCGTCAACGCAGCGGGATCCAGTTTGAAACCCGGACCCATTGTGCTGCTAATGGCGCAGGTCTTGAGATAGGTGCCCTTGCAGGCCGCCGGTTTGGCCTTCACAATCGCTTCGATCACCGCGGACGCGTTTTCCGCGATTTGTTCGGCGGTGAAAGAGGCTTTGCCGATAGGCACATGAATATTCGCATTCTTGTCTACACGAAACTCAATGCGCCCCTTTTTTATTTCCGAGACGGCTTGGCCGACATTCGGCGTGACCGTTCCGGCTTTGGGACTGGGCATCAATCCACGCGGTCCCAATATTTTGCCCAAGCGGCCGATCTGGCCCATCATATCCGGCGACGCGACGGCGGCGTCGAAATCCGTCCAACCGTCCTGCACCTTCTTGACAAGGTCTTCCGCGCCCACTTCGTCAGCGCCGGCGTCGCGCGCGGCCGACTGCTGTGCCTCTTGTTTGCAAAAGACGATTACCCGAATCTTCTTACCCGTTCCGTGCGGCAGGGAAACGGCGCCCCGGACCATTTGTTCCGCGTGGCGTGGATCCACGCCGAGGAAGAAGGCGAGTTCGACGGTTTCGTCGAACTTGGCCGTGGCGGATTCCTTGACAAGGGCCGTTGCTTCGGCGAGTCCATAGAAACGACCGGGTTGAACCTTGGCCCGCAGGCCCCTCATGCGTTTGCTGTGTCGTGCCATCGTGTGTTCTCCTGTGGTGCGATCGGGCCGCAACAAGGGCCCTCCCACTGTTGTGACATATCCTTGCGGACGTTATCCCTGAACCAGAATTCCCATGCTACGGGCCGTTCCGGCGATCATGCTCATCGCCGCCTCGACGGATGCCGCGTTCAAATCCGGCATCTTGAGGGTCGCGATTTCGCGGATCTGTTCCTTCGTGACGGAACCGACCTTGTTCTTGTTCGGTTCGCCGGAAGCCTTCGCCAGTTTTGCGGCGCGCTTGAGCAACACGGGGGCCGGAGGCGTCTTGGTGATGAACGAAATGCTTCGGTCTTCATAAACCGATACGATGACGGGAATGATCAAGCCTTGCTGATCCTTCGTGCGCTCGTTGAACTGCCGGCAGAAATCCATGATGTTTACGCCGTGCTGCCCCAGGGCGGGGCCCACCGGCGGGGCCGGGGTGGCTTGTCCGGCGGGGCACTGCAATTTCACTTTTGCGGTCAGTTTCTTTTTTCTCGGGGCCATTGCATACTCTCCCTGTTACACTTTCTCGACCTGCCAGAATTCAACTTCCACGCTGGTCAATCGCTCGAATATTTCGACCATTACCTTCAATTTTCCGCGTTCCAAGTTCATTTCGTCAATGCTGCCTAGGAAATTCGCGAACGGTCCATCAATTATCTTTACGCGCTCGCCCTGTTCAAACTTGACTTTGGGTTTGGGACGCTCGCGTTCGCCGCGCAACTCTTCAAGAATGGCGTTGACCTCGGCATCTTCAAGTGGAACGGGCACGGTCCGCGATCCGATGAACCCGGTCACGCCCGGAACTTCCTTGATCAAATGCCACAACTCGGGCTGCCGCTCGGGATGTTCCGGCAGGTGAACGAGCACATAACCGGGGAAAAACTTCCGCTTGGACACCTTCTTCTGGCCGGCCTTGATTTCCGCGACTTCTTCCATCGGCACAAGAACATTGGATATCAGATGGATGATTCCCGCCTGTTCCGCCATCGCCAGGAGATTTTTGCGCACATTGCCTTCCTGGCCGGAGTGGGCGTGGATGGCATACCATCGCCGCTTGATTCCATCGTCCACGGGCTTCGGCGGTTCTTCGGGCGGGGCTTCGATCACCGGACTGTCTTGTACGGCGCTTTCCTCGGTCACGTCCATTCTCCCTTACACCAACTTGAACAAGCCAAACACCATGATTTGGAACACGAAATCGTACACATAGATGATCGCCGCCACAATGACCAGCAGCAGCAATACAACGGAAGTCGAAGTCTTCAGTTCCTCACGGGATGGCCATGTCACCTTGCCCATTTCCACCATGACGTCCTGATAAAACTCCTTAATCCGAACCGGAATCGTCTTCTTGACTTCCGCATCTGCAATCTGTTTTGCCATACCCTGTTCCTGTTCGTTGCGGCCGGTTGCCAATCTTCTCAAATATGGCAGGCCTGGAGGGACTCGAACCCCCAACCTTGGGCTTTGGAGGCCCCTGCTCTAGCCAATTGAGCTACAGGCCTGCAACAACGCCGGGCTTCCCGGCGTAAAAAAACTATTTCGTCTCCCGGTGGATCGTATGTTTGCGATCGAACCGGCAGTATTTTTTCAATTCAAGCCGCTCGGTTTTCTTGCGTTTGTCGCGCATGCCGGTGTAATTGCGGCGTTTGCATTCCGTGCATTGGAGCGTAATCTGTTCTCTCATCGCCTCGTCGTCTCCTTATTACTCGATAATCTTCGAGACGACGCCCGCGCCGACGGTCCGTCCGCCTTCGCGG
>DAOTMJ010000021.1 GCA_035450225.1 Candidatus Hydrogenedentota bacterium | reverse complement strand
GTTTCGACCGGGTGCGATTCCGTGTTCCCTGAGGATGGCTTCGGTCGAGAAATCGCTGGCGGGCGCGTCATGCTGGTGCAGCGTGTGGACGGCCACGCGGTCCGGTACCGTGTCGGCGGCTTCGGCCAGGGTTTTTCGAAACGCGTCGTGCGATTCGTTCGCAATGCCTATCCAGTCCAATGCACAGAGCACGATGGGCCGTCCCGCGCCCAACAGCACGATGCCCCGGGCCCGCAGACCAAGATCCCAATGCCCAATCACGGGATCATAGGCCATGTGGCTTCCGATCGGCGGCGTGACGTCAATGTCGAATACAGCCATTCGGACGCTTTCTTCGGATTGCGCCCATGTTTGTACCGACGAAATCGCCGTGAACGATCCGAAAAACAACAAAATAATCCCCCGTGTGCACATCATCTTTCAGTTCTCCTGTCAAAGGAACGGTTACGCAGCGGGCGTGGCTTTTTCCGACGCGGCCGCCTTTGGCGCTGTCTTCCTTCGCGCGGATTTCTTTTTCGCGGGCGATTTCTTTCGGGCGCCGCCCGCGGTTTTGGAAGCGTCCGCGGACTTGGCATCCGACTTTGCCTGCTTTTCAACCCGTTCGAACATGGTTTGCAGCAAATCGCAACTTCTGTCCACTACTTTTTGAAATTCATCCCGGCCATTGCTGAGCGCCCGGCTCCACTCCTTGACGATGGCCGTTCCTTCAGGCGGCATCCAGGATGCGTCTTCAATGTGTTGTTTCAGGAGTTTGTCGCCTTGCTTCTGCGCCTGCGCAAGCAGTTTGATGGCGCGGTCAAACGCGGACCGTTGCATCTTGACCATCCGCACGGCCAGTCCGGCGGAACGCGCCTTCGCGGCGGCGCTCACGTCTTCAGCCCGCGTGTTCAATTCCTTCCACGTATTGTCCGCGGCGGATTTGACGTCTTTGACGATTTTTTTGGCGTTTTTGGCCGCGGCATCTTTCCGATTTTTGGCTTCCTTGGCGATTTCCATGACGAAGCGTCTCCTTTCGTGCCGTTAGTTGCACTAAACCGCAACAGCCCATCTATGCTTTCATCCATCTACAAACTGCGCCCTTTCATGACTGAAAGTCAAGAAGTACGGTGTTTCAGAATTTCCGGGTGTACCCCAGCGACAGCCAGTTGATTTCGAGACCGCTGCGGGTTCCGTGGCCCGCCCATGAATAAAAATCGCCCCGGCCCGATTCTGTCTGGCAATTGCGCAGCCAGCGTCCCAGCGCAAGATGCAGTTCGGAACGATTGCCGGGCGCGAATGAGCAACCGAGGGTTATCTGATCCTGCACGACATTCGGAACGAGGGCGCTTCCAAAGACATGATCGTCGTTCATGGCGCGGGTGGCGTGCGCGTATCCCGCGCGGAAATCCCATCGCGGAGTGGCCTGCCATTCAATCCCGCACAGTACGGCGTGCTGGTTATGCCAGCCGAAGCCCATACGCGAGTTGGGATTGTGAAAAAACTTGACGTCGTTCCAGTTGATGAAGCGATAGTCTATTTCCACTTCGAGTTTGGGAAGGATACGGAACGCCGCGCCGGCTTGAACCGTCGCGGGCAGATCCACGGGATAGGGCGTCACGTCGCGGTATTTGTCGAATGTTTGCCCCCATTGGCGCGATTGCCAGGCGGCGCCCACGCTCCATCGTTCCCATTCCCGATGAACGCCCAGCCCGAACCCGGCGCCAAGAGATTGATCCCACGCATTGTTGCCCCGGCTTGGCAACAAATAGGCGGTTACCTGATCCGTTCGTGCCAGCGACAGGCTGCCGTTCACGCTGATTCCGAAGGCCCAGCCGTTGTCAAAGCGATACGCGTAGGCCAGGGCAAGCCGGGATTGCGCATATTCAAGGTTACGGTCCGTATGGCGAAACAGGTGTCCAGCAATGGACCTCGATTCGGGAAAATGGAATATTGCACCCGCCGGCGAATACATGCTCAAGCCCAATACGCCTGTTTTCAACGGCCAGACAATCGCCATGGATGGCACGGGCAGGAATTCCTCGCCGTCCGATTCGCCTGTCCACGGCACGCCCCCGATGCCTTGGGTGCGCAAGGTCGCCCGGGCGTACACGAGCGACAATTCAAAATCGGCCTGGCGTTCCAATCCGGCGATTCCGGCCGGATTCAGTGCGATCCACGAGGCATTGCGCGGACTGGCCACCGCCGCGCCCGCGCGACCGTCGCGCGCCGCGTCGTCGCCCATGATCAAAATGCCTTCCGATGCCGGCGCAAAGCCTGCGGCGGCCCATGTGGCCAGGAAGGCCCACACGCGGATGTGCGCGACGGGAAGGCCCTTCGCCAATCGTTGAGACAAGCAAAACACAGCCAACCGGACTCCACGGCCTTGCGCCGTTGCACAAAGCATACCAGAGATTGCCACCCCAAAAAATGTGTCGTTTTCAGTTTCGTGACTTGCGAAGGATCATGACTATCTCCCTGCTTTTCGGGTTGAAGGGAGCACCGGCGAAATCGCCGTGGATCCGAATTGTTTGAAAACCGCATTCGCGCATGATTGCCTGCAGTTGATCCACGGAGAAATAGACCCTTGTCATGCCCAATTTCGAGGCATGCAGGATGCGTCCGCACTGATCGCGCTCTTCAATCAGGTGTTCTTCAAACAACCATTGGCGGGCTTCGTCCAATACCGCGTGGCGCCGATGAACCACCGTTACGCGGGCATCGTCTGTTTTGTAGCGTCCGACCAAGCGGGGTTTTCCCTTGGCGGTTTCCCGCGCCAGAAACGCAACCTGCTTCGGTTGCGCGGCCCATGTATCCAGCGCAAAGATGCCGTCGGGCGCAAGGTGGCGGCGGACGGCGTCCAGGCAGCCGCGTTGTTCTTCACGGGTCAGCAGGTGCATGAATCCGCGGTACGGGATTGCAATGAATGGAAATGTTTCACCCAGGTCGAATGCGGCCATGTCGGCCACAATCAGGCGGAATGGCTTGGCAAACGGTTCCACTATCGAGGCTTTTTCACGGCAAAGCGCCAGCATGGCGGGTGAATTGTCCAAACCGACCACTTCGATACCGGCCATGGCCATCGGGATGGCGATGCGGCCGGTTCCTGTTCCAAGTTCAAGCGCTTTTCCCCCGTTCGCCAGCGCCATGTTGACATAGAATGCCACGTCGCCCGGCAATCCTTCGTGGATGACATCGTAATAAAGCGCCCAATCGTCATAGGGCGAGGAAGCGACAGGGGACTTGAGAACTGAAGAGCCGGCCAAAATGGACTCATGCAAATCGAAGGACGCCATACGATTCTTTTGATTGTCCGGCATGTCTATTTTCCCAACCCTTCGTAGGATCGTCTTCGGTCTGGCGCCATTTTGGTCCTTTATCCCTCGATTTCGATCCAGACTTCGGACAGCAGACCGGACGGGTTGTTTTTATCGGGACCTTCAAAGAAATTGCGGGCGGAATTGGCTACCTTGAAAACAAACAGGTTTTCACCCTCGCGGACAAAGGGGGTGATTTCGAGGCGGTAAGGAGGCCATGCGCGCACGCCGGCCGTGCAGCCGTTGACTTCGACCTCGATCGCGCCGCCGACGTTTCCCGCATCGAGAACGATGCGCCGCCCCATCTGTTCCGCGGGTATCCTGACGTCGGCATAGTAGGCGCCGATTCCGGAAAAATAGGGATATCCCTGCTCTTCCCATGGCCCGATGCCGATTCCCTTGAAGGGCACAAGGCATGCCGATCCGTCCTTTGAATCCACGTGGAAATCGCCGGCCAGCCACGCGTATTCCTCGAGTCCGGGCTGCGGGAACCAGCCATTGTTCTTGATGACGATCTCGACGACATGCGTGCCGGGCCGACAGCGTCCGCGCAAATCGAGCACGCGAAACTTCGGATCGATTTCCCATGGCAGTTCTTCGGTGATCGGTTCGCCGTCGAACAGGACGATTGCATCGGCTTCGTGAGCGACAATCGGACGCGCGGCCTTGTGCACATTGACGGCTTGTCCCGGCACGCCGTCGAGGATAAGCCGCATGTTCGCCAAGGTTTCAATCGTGACAAATTGGGTCGAGTAGCGCAGTTCAGTCACAAAATCGCGGCTGGCCATGGTCAACTGCCAATCCCGAAGGATCAGAAAATTGCCATTGTCCGGATTGAAATGAAACGGCGGCTCAACGGCGATTCGATGTCCGGGCGCGAATTCAACAACCGGTGTCGTTTCCGGCTTCCTGGATGGGTCCACGACCAGCAATGCCGAGCCCATGCCGGCAAACGACAACGGCACTTCAAGGCGGCCCTTCACAATGCTTTGACCGGGTGCGGGGACGATGGCGCCCGTTTCCGCGTCCCAAAGTTCGGCGTATCCCGCAGTTCGCACGGAAACGACGGTTTCAACAGGGTTCCGTGCCGTATTGGCGAAGAAATAGAGATCCTTCCCTTCTTTGCGGCGATGCAGATAGTAGACGTCCGGCGCATTTCGCATCAAAACATCGGGAACCACCGCCGCAAGCGCGGACGCCAGATCGGCCTCGTCGCTTCCGTGGGCGATGTACACCCCTTCGACATCGCTCCAGCGGATGCGGGTCGGGATTTCACCGGTTCCGGGAGTAAGAACACACAGATCGGAGTCTTCGACGGCGATCACGGGGACGGTTTTTGCAATGCCCCGGAGTATTTCCACGGTATCGGCCAGAACAGCCGTGGTACGGGGAATAATGAGGGCTTTGAAATGCAGGGCGCCGATGTCGAAGGTTCCTTCTTCCCGGCCCAGGCAGGCATCTTCGAGGCTGAGTTCATCCACGATGATGAAATCGCGATGTAGCCGTAGCAGCGCCTCGCCCAATGGCCAGAATGATTGCTCGATTTCTTTCACAGACTCCGGCATTTCATCACCGGGAACGAAATCCGCCCATACCGACGTCATGGGATACAGCACGGCAATCGGCGCGACGTGCTCGCCGCCTGTCAAGGCCGCCGTGAGCCGCGCGGTATAATCCGCGAAGAGGCGGTAATGCGGCCAGAATGGGGCCTGGAAAAATTCCGAGGGCGGCGCGTCTTTTTTTCTGCGCCCGGCGACCGAATAATAGAAGGCATGGGGAATGATATAGTTGATGCCGTGCGCAATCTGCCAGTCGCACATCCATTTCATCTCGCGCAGGTTCAGCCCCCAGCCGCTGACGCCAAACGTTTCGGTCATGGTGCGTTCGCGCCCGGCCAGCAGCGCCGCGGATTCAATGATCTTCGGCGACATGCTTCCGGGATGGCCTTTGCCCACGTGAAGTCCGAGATGATCCAAGCCGGGCCGGTGGAAATTCTTGAGGTAACGGAACAGATCGCCCACGCACCGGAACTGGAAAAACAGCGGTTCCTCGCCCAGCGCATGGCCGATCAGTTCGAGATCGCGGGATTCGCACCAGCGCGCAATGGCCTCGAAATACGACGTTTCGAAGAGCGTGGCGGCCATGTCCCAGTAATCGTGGCGGACACCCGCGCCCCGGTCGCCCGGCGTGAACAAATCCGGAAGACGGTCGAGCAGATCGTAGCCATTCGTCGCGAGAAACGCACTGGGCAGACTGGGCGTCCATGGAATCCGGCGCAAGTCGTCGGGATAGGTGCTGAAGGCCGGTTCGTCGGTGAAAAATCCCGCGAGACCGAGTTGTTTGAGATCGCCGAGTTTCTGTTCGTGCAAATCGTAGGTTGATCGGATGAACTGAAGGCAGGCGTTTGGGTCGAGCGTGTCGAGATACGACTCGAACCATAGAATGGCCGGGCATTCGAACCTGATCGCCCGGCCGATGATCCACGTGCCGTCCGGAAGGTCAAACGCCGAAATTCCCGGAACGCCGTCTATCCGGTGGAACGGTTCGCCGGGGCGCGCCACGTATCCGGAGACCACATCGTCCTTAAACGATATAGGACACGGCCCCTGTACCTCCTCGACATCGAAACGCAGGTAATGAAGGCGATTCACATGCTCGGCGATGACTTTTCCGCCGGCAGGACCGCTGGGCCAGTCGCGCTCATCGTAGGCCCACGCCATCAAACCGTGCTGCCGCGCCTTTTCGCAGCCAAACCGGATGAATTCGAACCACTTGTCCGACAAATACGGGGTAATCAGCCCGTGCCGGGCATGCATGACATAGCCGCCAAGCCCCTTGTCGCGCATCTGCGCGATTTGCCAGCCAAGCGTTTCCTCGTCGAGTTCGTGGTTCCAGAACCAGAACGGGGCCTGGCGGAATTCATTGGTCGGATTCAGAAACGATTCGAGCAGTCCCATGGATTGTCTTCCTATTCGATTACCAGAACATTGTGAATGGCGAGATCCATGATCTTGACGTTCAAAACGCCCCGGTTCCAGTTCCATTCGACGCCGGTCTCGTCCGGCGCCATGTGGCAGCATTTCGGCTTCTCCACACATGGGATTGTAACCGAAAACGGCCCCGACGGCGGCACATGTTCGACCATGTGGCGGTTCGGGGCGGTGTACCCGGCACAGGACCGGTTGACGAATTGGATGAGTGTCCGGCCATCCTTCTTGCGCGCGGCCATTTCGATCCACCACGGGCCGTGCAGGCGGATCAGGCCGGGCGCGTCGATCGCTTCGAGCATATCGCCGACAAACCGCCGCAACATCGGGTAGTGGTCCTGGTGATACGAACGGAAGATAGGACCGTGTACGGCGACGACGGCGCCTTTGCCCGCGCGGTTGATCGTCGCGGCGGGCGTTCCGGCGAGATTCACGGACGGTTCCTGCTGGTTGAGCAACGGGGCGAGTTCCTGTGCGCCGTCGAGTTTGACCGGCTGCCAGGGACCCGGCACGGTCACGCAACCGTCGCCAGCCGGAATCCAGCCGCTGCCGTGTTGACCTTCCACCGTCTTTACGCCCGTAAGGCCTTCCCATTCCTTGGCAACATGTGCCCCACTGACAAGGACACGTCCGCCGGCCTTTACAAAGCCGCGCAAGGCATCGAAAACGTTTTCAGGCAACGCTTCTTGCTCGGCGACGACCACCACGGGATAATCCTTCATACGCGCGATCAGCGATTCCTCGTTCAGAATGTCGGCGCTATACCCGTTTTCGAGCACTGCGTGCAATGCGCCTTCCATGGCATGATTCGCCGAGGCAAAATTGAACAACGGGGCGTTGTGGCGGTAGTAGACCGTCTGGCTATGCAGGATGGCTACCTGCGGAATCGTCTCCGTATTGTGGCAATACGCCTGGCGTTTGCGGCAAAACGAGGCGACCTGCGCCAGCGTGTCCTGATGCCAGCCGGTCAAACGGCCCGAACGCTGGGGCTGGTCGTAGATGAATACGGCGCCGCCTTGCGCAAGCACTTCCGAGACTTCCTGGCATAGATGGGGCACGGGCTTCATCGTCCAACCCTGATTGCCCGTCTGCAGGAACGCCCACGCCATGAGATCCCACGTCTTGCCGCGGCTTCCGAGGAACCGGGCCTCGGCGCAGGCCCGTTCCGCGCCGAAGGACGGATCGAAATCGCCGCTCAGATAATCCACAGGCGCCTTGATTTCGTCCGGCTGCCGGACGCTGTACATCCAGTTGCTGCACACGAGCACGTTGGGATGCGCGGCATGAACCGCGTTCGCGAACCGGGTGACATGTTCGACGAAGAGCTCCCGGTGAAACGCCAGCCATGCGCCCCAGTTCGGATCCCCCGAATTCTTGGGCGCGGTTTCGATCCGGGTACGCTTCGTGAATTCCGTCTTGCAGCGATCGCAATAACAGGGCGCGCTGGCCCAATTCTCCCCGTCAATCCACATGCCGTCAATTTGATAGTTTGCGATGACTTCGAGTAGTTGCGGGATCATGAGTTCTTCAGTATAAGGACTCAACGGGCAGACATTATTCGGGCTGGGCTTGCCCTCGGCGTTGATATTGGCCCATTCGGGATGCAGTCGGATCGCACGGGTGTCCCATATCCCCGAATAATGAATTGAAAGCGGAATCCCCATCTCGCGTGTGACCTCTCGCCAGATCTTGAGCGCGTCGTTTACAATGCCCGGCGACGGCGATCCCACCTTTGTTGGATACCCCGTCCAGCCCGGATGGCCCTTGCAGTCGTACTGGACGAAGTCCGGCCTGACCTTTTCGAGTTCCGCGCGGATGTGTTCATGGGTCGTTTCGCGTCCCAGTTCGGTGTCTTTTTCACCCGGATGCAGATCGTAATGCAGTCCGAAAAAGGCGTTTTCGTGCCAGTTTTCGCCCGCCCCCATGGCCATTCCTCCCAAGGCCGCCACAAACAAGGTCATTGTTACCACAATCCATCCTCCCGTGTCGCGTCCGTTTCCATCATGCATGGTACGTTTGCCTGTGGCATGAATCAAGCAGCAGGCGCGACGCCAATCGGCATTTGGTTTTCCCCAACGTCATCGTTCGTAAACCCGTTGCCCACCCTGACTGCAAACAGACGTTTTCCTGTTTCATGGCGGGGAGGAAGAGATTTCACATGCACTTGAAAAGAATCCCATGGCTGTGGTCTTATGAGCGGCGGTTTTTGCGCGTTTCTGGTAAGAAGCAGTCGGGGAACCCGTCGTGAATGTAATGGCACTGATGGCATGCGCGTTATGGGCGTCGGCACAGGCTGCGCCGCAAACGATCACGATTTACTATTGGGGCAACGAGGCCGATTCCCTGGCGCTGGATCAACTACAGGATTTTGAAACGGCGCATGACGGCAGCGACGGCAAACCAGCCATCAAGGTAATCATGGGGCAGAGCGCGACGTTCAACAAGACGGACGATCCGCAGCGGCTCCTGACGGCGGTTGCGGGGGGCGATCCGCCGGACGTGGTATGGTTCGACCGGTTTGCCGTGGGCGAATGGGCGTTGCGGGGCGCATTTCAGCCGCTGCAACCGTTTCTGGACCGCGATTTGAAAGAACGGCCGGACGATCCGCTGACGCTTCGCAGGGAACAGTTTTTCCAAGCATGCTGGGACGAAGCCTGTTTCAACGGCCAGTTGTATGCGATGCCCTCGGAAACGGACAACCGGGCTCTGTATTACAACATGGACATCCTGGAAAAATATGCGGCGCAGTTGATTCCCCTTGGCTGTGTGGACCCGGAAAATCCCGCAAAAGTCGGACCGCCGCGAACATGGGATCAACTCAAGGAATGCACGCGGATTCTCTCGCAACGCGATGCGAAGGGACGCCTTGAACGGGTGGGATTCATACCCAATTTCGGCAATTCGTGGCTATATATTTACAGTTGGCTGAACGGCGGCAGTTTTATGAGTGAAGACGGGCTTACTTGCACGCTCGACACGCCTGAAAACGTCGGCGCGCTGGTTTACATGACCGAACTCTACGATCTCATGGGAGGGGCGGAAGAAGTCAACGCGTTCCAATCCACGCTGCAAACGGGCGACTTGGATCCGTTTCTTTCCGGTAAAGTGGCGATGAAAATAGACGGGGACGGCTTTATCCAGATTATAGCGAACGGTAAACGCGATCTGCGGTTTGGCGTTACGCTGGCGCCGGCGCCCGAAGGTAAAACGCGCCTGGGATGGTGCGGTGGATGGTGCTGGGTCATACCGACAGGCGCGCGGCATCCCAACGAGGCGTGGGAATTCATCAAATACATGGCTTCGCTTCGGGCCTATCAAATCCGGGCGGATGCCAGCCGACAATCCGCCAAGGCGGCCGGCAACGTTTTTTTGCCCATCATCAGCGCCCGAACCGATATCACGCAGTGGGCGATGGAACATTATGTGTACAACGATCCAAGCATTGACCGAAAGTTTGCCGAGGCCAAACGAATTTTTGTGGACGCGATGCCGATATCGAAATATCGTCCGGTTACGCCGGTGGGACAACTGCTATGGAACTGCCAGGTGCGCGCCATGGACGGCGGGATTTACTGGCGGTACGATAAAAGCGATATCCGAAGGAACGCCCAGGCGTCGCTGGCCTTCAACCAGGGTATTGTGCAGAAGGAATTGGACCGCATTTTCAAACCGGAGCCTCACCCGGTGTTGAGTTGGCGGCCTGTATTGTACGGGTATATCGTCGCCATTCTGGCGGCGGTGGCGGGACTTTATGTGTATTTTGGCCGAAAAATGCAGGCGCGCGGATATTTCCGCCGGGAATTTTATGCGGGATATGCCTTTGCCTCGCCGTGGTTCATTGGATTTCTTGTATTCGGCGGGGGGCCGATCCTCTTTTCGTTGTTCATGAGTTTTTGCGAATACGATGTGCTGTCGCCGCCGAAATTCGTTGGATTGAAAAACTACACGACCATGTTCGTTGACGATCCGCTTTTCTACAAGTCGCTTTGGAACACGGTGTTCATGGCGATGGGTATCCCGTTGGGCATGTTGGTCAGCCTGGCCATTGCGATGCTGCTGAACTACGAGGTCAAGGGAATGGCCGTGTACCGGACGTTTTTTTATCTGCCGGCTATCATGCCCGCCGTGGCGGCCTCCATTTTGTGGATATGGATTTTCAATCCGCAGCAGGGCATATTGAACGCGTTGCTGGCCAAGGCGGGCATCGCCGGGCCGGCGTGGCTTCAAAACCAGTATTGGTCTAAACCCTCGCTGATCCTGATGGGGCTTTGGGGCGCGGGCGCCGGCATGATTGTGTGGCTGGCCGGGTTGAAGGGAATTCCGAAACACCTGTACGAGGCGGCGGAGATAGACGGCGCCGGGCGTTTTCGTCGGTTTACGAGCATCACCCTGCCGATGTTGAGTCCCTATATCCTGTTCAACCTGATCATGGGCATCATCGGCACGTTTCAGATTTTCACGCAAGCGTTCATCATGACGCAGGGCGGGCCGGTTGACTCCACGCTTTTTTACGCGTATCTGCTGTTCAACAACGCGTTTCGATACATGAAGATGGGGTATGCGTCGGCGCTGGCTTGGGTGCTTTTCGGGATTATCCTCACGTTGACCGTGATTCAACTGCGCTTGTCGAAACGATGGGTCCATTATGAATCGGAAACGTAAACGAGAATTAACGATCTGAATTTTGAGCGTATCGGTCATGGACATGAATGGCTATGGGTAAACGGATATGATGAGACGGATTGGCAGACTGGAGCGGATTGCACGGCGGCTTTTGTTGCATGCCGTACTGATTGGCGGTTCGATCGTCTTCGCCATACCCTTTATATGGCTGGGAAGCACGAGCGCCAAGGTGGCGGATGAAATGTACCCGCCGCGCTGGTTGCCGCAGATTCCCCCGCGTGTCGTGCAGTCACCGTATATCCAGTTGCGCGTGAACGAAAAAGCCGAAAAACCTTCACGCGTCACGGAGGAAAACTGGAAACGCATGGCGGCGCCCATCCAAACGGCCATCACGTCGCGGTTAGTTGAATTGAGTCCGGCCCTGCCGGAGTTTTTCCGGCCATACCTTCACGAACCGGACTGGGCGGAGGGTGTTTTCGCACGGCTGCTCAAGCGCATGCCGGACGAGGTGTTCGAGAAATCGGAGGAGGACGCGGCGGCATGGTTCGTCAAGAACCTCGACGCGGATCTGGCGGCGGAAGTGTTCGATGCCGTGTACCGTCGCGTGGCCTTTTCCGACGTCGTGTTTCACGGGTGGGATGTCCGTGTCGAGCAGCCCACCGACCAAAACAAATTCCCATGGCGCATTGAACGCGGCGACGTTGAGTTAGTTACGCGGACCGAGGGGCTTCGCCGTCCAGCACAGGAAGCGAATTACTCGTTCCGTGAGCAGGACACCTTTGTGCTGGGGACCATACTGCCGCTCGAAATGAAGCCTGAAAATCTCAAAAAAATAGTGGTGAGCAACCATGCGGATCGCTCGTGGCATGAATTGCGCCTGACCGTCGAAATGAACGGGCGGAAGTATTGTTCCGCGCAGGCGGGTTTCCTTGGAAGCGACCGCTGGCAGGATATCACATGGCAGTTCGCGAGCGACGACGATAAGTCCATCAAGATGAAGACATGGCTGCGTCTCGATGAGGCGGGACCGTCTTCGTTCAACGAACCGGGAAAGGTAAAACTCACGCTTGAATGCCGCCAGGCGAAGGGATTCAAGGCCGCCTGGAACAAATACATGAACAACTACCGCGATGCCTTGCGGATGGTTCCGCTCTGGGCCTATGTAAAAAACAGCCTTATCTTGGTTGTGCTGAACATCGCGGGGCAATTGCTGGGATCGTCGTTGGTCGCTTTCTCGTTTGCCCGGCTCCGCTGGCCCGCGCGCGATTTTTGTTTCATGCTGGTGCTCGCGACGCTCATGATTCCCGCGCAGGTCACGATGATACCGGTGTTCCTGATATTCAAATCGCTTGGCTGGTACAACACGTTGAAGCCGCTGTGGGTCGGTTCGTTTTTCGGGAGCGCGTTCTACATTTTCCTGCTTCGGCAATTCATGAAGGGCATTCCTTCCGACCTAGAAGACGGGGCCAAAATAGACGGGTGCGGTTATCTCGGCATCTATGCGTGGATCATCGTGCCGTTGATCAAACCGGCGCTGGCGGCCATCGCCATTTTCACGTTCATGGGCACTTGGAACGATTTCATGGGGCCGCTGATTTATCTCAACGATCAGCGCCTTTATCCGTTAAGCCTGGGCTTGTTCGCCTTGCAGGTTTTCCAACTTGGAAACTATGGCCTGATGATGGCCGCATCGGTGCTGATGACCCTGCCCGTGATAGCGCTTTTCTTCGCCGCCCAGCGCCATTTCATTCAGGGCGTGACCCTGACGGGAATCAAAGGGTGAAATGGGTCTGATTAGGCCAATCCCAGTAGTGCTTTCGCGTTGCCACTGAAGAACCGCTCGCGCAGGGAAGGACACGATTCCGTCGCCACCAGACTTCGGGCCACCATGACGGAAAGCGGGTAGAAAGGCCAATCCGAACCGAACATGATTTTGGCCGTGTCGTATCGCCGTAGAATATAGGCAATGGCCGGAGCAGCCTGGCCCGAAATATCAAGCCATACGCGATCGTCGAATTTCCGGGCCACCGACAGGGCCTCGTCCACGCGGCGCACGCCCGTGTGCGCAAACACCATGCGCAAATTGGGAAAGGCCTCAAGCGGTTTCTCGAAACGCCGCGGCTCGGATTTTTCCTTCATGAAACGGGGTTCCCGGCCTGTATAGCCGGTATGCGCGTACACGAGAAGGCCATGCGCTTCACACCATTCGAATAGTCTCATCATGTCCGGATCGTCGGGCGCCAGCAATTGAAAAACGGGGTGATATTTGATGCCCTTGATGCCGTGGATTTTGACTTGACGCTCGATTTCCGCAATCTTTCGCGGACCCCACGGTTTCGGATAGACCGCGCCCAGCGCAATGAACCGCTTGTCCATCGAACTGGCGTCGAATGTGTCCCGTGCATGGCGCTCATGAAACGGGACGGCTATCGGCAGCAGCACGGCGCTACGAAAGTTCATGCGGTCCATTTCGGCGGCGAGATTGGCGGCCGTTTGCGTGCGGTTGATATGGGGAGTCTTCAAAAAAACGGCCAGATCGTCGTTCCGCATGCGGGCCGCCTCATCGGGTGTGGGATGAATTTGTGTACAAAGCAGATCCTGTTCCCGCTCGAAATCATAGAAATATTCGACCTTGCAGGTACGCGTCATATCCACGGATTTGGCAAGGCCGAATGCCCATCCCACATGCGAGTGCGTGTCAATAATCGCATCCACGCCCGCGTCCGCTCTCAGGCGAAATTGGCCGGAATCGTCCTTTTCAAACCAGGGAAGCCGATCGAATTGCGACATGTGCCGTATGCCCAAATCGTCGAGATCGGTCCACCAGTCGTTGCGGCAGGTGGCAGGCGCTTCCGCGCCGGCCTGCAACTTGCCGATGCTGAGTGGCAAATCCGGTTTCTTGCGTGGAACAAGCGCGGCGCCCGCCACGCCCATCGCCAACCCGCCCCCGCAAATCGCCAGCCATTTTCGCCTTGAAATGCGGCGTTTTTTCGCAGTCCCTGTATCGTTACTCATTCGCAACCATCCTCCACTGCCGGTGGTGCGTACCCATAAGGAATCGGCAGGCGCCCGCGACGCCAACCCTTTCCCAACGCCAAGCGTTACATTAGCAAAGGTCTCATGCAACACTCAATTTTTTGCCTCTTCGTTAAAATTCATGGGTCATCTCCGGTTCGGGCAGGTGTCCAAGCGCATGGAATGGCGCGACTTGGAGCACCTCGAACTTTCGATGCCCGTATGCTTTTCTGGTGATCAAATCAACTTTGCGGTTCATGCCTTCCACAGCGCCGCCTGAAAACTGCTTTTTGGCCTTGAACCAATTCATAATCAGTTCTTCATGAGCCCGAATGACGCCGACGAATCTCTTGATGGGCGTTAGCCGACTGCGCATTGCGCCTTTGCACCATTTCCACAAGTAACGCCGCGCCCAGTACGGACTCTCGTACTGCCAAAACAGGTCAAACTTCTCTTTCCACAGGTATGCCTGGACCGAGCACAGCCAGCGTTTGTTCAACAACCCCTGCAGCGTCGCGTGCTGGTCCACCGTCAGGTTCTCCGGCCGTTTCAGGAACACGTATTTCAGCCCTTTCAGTAAATCCGCCCCTGCCCGCCGCAGGCGCGCAGCCTCCTGTCTTCGAACCTGATCCACGGCCTCATTCAGCAGCTTCACGATGTGAAAACGGTCGAGAATATGGACCGCCTCCGGAAAATACTTCTTGATCGCGTGCAAATAGGCCCGCCACATATCCGAGCACACGTGTGCGATTCCCGCGCACCACAATGGCCCCATTTCTTCAAAGAAGGACGACAGCGACTCAAGGTCACGGCCCTTCCCCACGTACAACAGGCGCCGGACCTCCCCGCAAAGCCGGTAGACCACCGTCAAATACTGATGGCCATGCCCAAACTGGATCTCGTCCACCCCCAACGCCGTCACCCCCGAGAGGTCCCGATTTTTCAAACCCCAATCACCACGTACCGGACCGATGCATACACTTGGCGCCAATTCACGCGAAACCGACGCGCGACCTCCTGCCACGACAGCAGTTTTGCCCAACTCGCCAGAAACAGCGCCAGCGACCGCGTGACGGGCGACTTCCCCCCGGCCCAAGGAACCGTTTCGACTGTCGGCCCGCAAGTCGGGCAATCCACCCGGCGCATCGCATACACCAGCATCACCGCAAATCCCCACAGCGGCACGAAGGCAAACCGACGCTCCGGCAAATGGTCATACGTACCGCCACGTCGCCCGCAGCCCGAGCAAATCCCCCTGCTGCCCTGTCTCGGCCGTACCGGCACTTCAATAGCCTCTCTTTCTGTACTGTCCTTCACCAGGCGCGCCTTCCCGAATACAAAACCTTTGTGCTTCTCGACCTGATTGAGTATCGTAGTGACTTGCATCCAGCCTATCCTTTGGTTGCCGGTGTTCGGCTTTCTTGGACAAAGCCAAAGGGTAGCTGGATGCCACCTTAAACTGCTATTTTACCCACAGATTCTTACGAAGACCCCTTTTAAATTGGATAGCAACGATAAATTTGATTACGGGCTGTAATAATTCCACGTCATCTTGCTACGCCGGTATTCGGGCCGGGACCAGAGCCGGGGATGGCCAGGCCGCGGGTTTGGCGCGTCGTTGTGATAAATGCGGAGTTCGTTTCCGGCCAGAACCACCAACTCCTCACGCCAGTCGCCGGAAACATCGGCCACATAGAGCCGGTCGGCCTTCTCCGGGAATCGCGCCACAAAAGCGCCGCCGACAGGGTCGAACACCGCCACATCGCCGCTTTCATGCCGTTCTTTCGCCGCGGCGTGTTGTTTCGGTTCGCCGGTCCAGTCGATCGTCCAGATGGTTTCCACGCCCGATGCCGTCCACCCTTCCGGCGCGACGGCGTCCATTTCATAGGCAGAAAGAAGTTTGCCTTCGGCATCGAACACGAACGGCTTCTGGTGCGTGTCGAACCGGCTTCGGCACCAGATTTCAAGCCCCGCATGCGTCAAATCGAAATCGCCGACGGCCGCGTTCTGCGGTTCCCAGTTCTGATAGTCCGTAATCCAAATCACGCGATCGCGGTTGTACAGGAAAATCCGGTTGCCGCCGCCTTCCTCGAGCGCTACGACTTCGAGTCCTTCGATATCGGGCCGCACGTCGTGAACGAACACGGAATCAATGTGCCCCTTCAGCGGAATCTCGTTCAGCCGGCGTCCGTCTGGGGAAAGAATCGTTCCGCCAAGCACTTCGTCGCGGCCGTCTCCATCGAGATCGCATATCCGGGCGCCGTTGTGGGCGCATGCCATGAAATCGTCATAGGTCCACAGCAGCGTGGTTTTGCCTTTTCGGAGATCGTTCAGCGAATGCGCGGCAAGGTAGCGTCCCATGCGGTAGCCCGTGCGATTGGTGGCCTGCAGCAGCAGATCGCGATCGCCCTTTCCACGAAAGTTCGCGATTACAAGATGTTCCCATCGATCGGTATCGTCGCGGCGGGGAAGCGCCGCAGACCATTTTTCCCTGCCGGTCCGGCCTTCGACGACATGCAGGACATTGTCTTTCGTAAGATAAAGCGCCTCGACATGCCGGTCGCCGTCCACATCGGCGGCGGCGATGCCGGGGCCGTGGTGGCCGGGCAACCCTTCCCGTTCCGAGGATCCGCCCACGCAAATGTCCGCCTCGATGATCCAGATTTTCGCGCCCTTGTTCGAATAGCACGCGATATGGCCGGGCACAGTGACGAGAAAGTCCGGCGGTCCGTCGCCGTCCACGTCCGCCACGACCACGCCGCCCGCGCTGTCCCTCGGCGCCGGAATGTCAATCGGTATGGTAAACGGATTGGACGCATACTGTGCCCAATCGTCCGCGTGGACAAATGCTGGAACTGCCGTCAGCATGAAAACGGCCATTGTGCATAAACACCGCATTTCCCATCCTCCCTCTTTGTTGACCAATACGATGCCACCCGGCCCAACCGATCGTTGAAAACGACGCAACGATGCTAAAAGCCCCGGCCGAATCGTTAGTGGAAATCCAGCGGATCCTTCACGGCAACTGTGACAGGGGCGATGAGCCGCATCAAATCGGGCAAATCATATATGCGCAAGGCGCCGTGCACGGCATTCATGAGTTGGCCCTTGGCCTCCGGATTTCGAACAACATCGCTCCAACTTCGGATGGATCGTTCCAGGCGAAGAGAAGCAAACAGGATAGGTTCCATGGCCGCCGCATGGAGGGCCGCGGGACCCGTTTCGCCGATCGCGACAAGGTGCACGGGCCGTTTCCGCCCATTCATGTTTACGAGATGGCGCGCGCACACGAGAATGTCTTCCGTTCTCATGCCCACATACGACTTGCCCAGCAGATAGGCGCGGAAAAAGTCCTGCCAGCCGGTGGCGAAACGGACGGCCCAGTCTTTATTGTCCACCGGCGACAAGGTCTCGCCGATCCCGCGCAAATCAACCGCCATGACGGCATGGCCGGCGCGGACAAGCCTCATGATAGGGCCGTCGGCAACCGCATCAACCTGCTTGCCTTCCCCGTGCACATACAGATACGCATCCCTCGCCGGCGCTTCCGGTGCAAACAGCAACGCGGGAAGGCCGATACCCGGTTCGGGATGCAGGATGAGTTTTTGCGGTTCGGCGGGCGGGGCCGCCTGTGCCACAATTTCGATTTGCGGTTCCGGTAATTCCGCCAGGGGACGAATGCCGGCGATGAGCCGGATTTTTTCGATCAGGGCGGCCTTGTCGCTCGTTTTCCACAATGCCCTGCGCTCTTTCGCGAGTTGTCGGCCGCGTTCGATGTTCAGATCGGTGACGGATCGTTCCCCGGCGAGCAACAGGACTTGGCCCTTGGGCGTGCACCACATCGCCTCGTCCGGCAATACGGGGAAATCCGGTTCGGTAATCGCATCGTCCACGCCAAGCAGCCAACGCCGCATCCATCGCACCATGGCGGTGCGCAGCGGTTTCGTGAATCCATGTTTCTCGTTCGCCTCGACGAGGTCCACGCGTTCCGGAAAACCCAGTTTCGTGTAGAGGCGTTTGGCGTCGCGATACGAGTCCCACGCGCCCCGGATGTCGAAGAAATCTTCCGTGGCCGTGAGCATCAACGTCGGTTTCGGCGCCCGCATCATGATGTAATCGGCATGATCCATTCCGTGCGCAATCTGGCCGAAGATGTTTTGCTCGGCATCCTGCGGGCCGGCCTCTTCAAGCAGCCGCGCAAACGACGTGAGATAGCAACCCGGCGCGGCGCAGACAATCCGCGGATCGAGCGCCATGAGATAACTGGTCAGCGTGCCGCCGCCGGAATTGCCCGTGCAGCCGATCCGGGCAGGATCGATATCCGGGCGTGATGTCAAATAATCCAGCGCGCGCATGCCGTCCCAGATGCGGTACGCGGCCGTGTTGGCGCCGAGCAGAATGCAACCCACGCCCGTGAGCATGTGTTCCGTCGTCGAGCCGGGCGAGGTTTTGCCGTCCTTTTCCGGAAACTGCAAGCGTTCGCCCTGCCCTATCGGGTCGTAAATGAACGCGGCGAGTCCGTTTCGCGCAAGCAGGATACAGGCGCGCTGGTACGATTCGTATGCTTTTCCGTTGGCGCTGTGACCGCACGGAACGAGCACGCCGGGAAACGGGCCTTGTTTCTTTGGCAAGAACAGGACAGCGGTAACATGGAAGTTCGGACGGCTTTCAAACAGCACCTTCTCGTAACGATACCCGTCGCCTTCGCCCTGTCCGACAACATGTGCATTCAGCGGCGTGCGTTCTGGCAACGGCCCCAATTGTTCGAGAAAATAGGCCCTCAGCGATTGTTGATACGCCTCGATCGCCGCCGGTTCAACAAGCGCGTCGCGCGCCTTTGAGCGTTCCGCCAAGGCCGCCGACGCCAGTCCGTTCAGATACGTCCGCATCATCAATCCCGGCGCGGGATCCTGCGGCAGCACATCCAGCCCCGCCCCGGCCGCAATCATCAAAAACGCTCCCACGATACCCATCCGAATCCTACCCTCCTTCCGGTTATTGAGCTAAGGCGGCTCAGCCGCAATACATCAATCAAGGGCATGATTTCTTTGTCCGCAACTTCAGTGTTTCACACACCGAAGTTGTGGACAAAGAAAATAACATCCATCCCGGCCATCGCTTGGGAGAAAGGACCGATTTCAAGTGTAGCGGACTTTCCTCCAAATTTGCCACCACGACCTTGACGAGCCAGCGCATGGCGCTGCAGTCCATGGCATTGGATTGTCCAAATCATCGCATGCTATTGTCCCGGCGGATCGTCTTCAGCAAGATGGCGGATGTACCGGCCATCAAGGATTCGATTCCATCGAATTGAGGTTTATCGCGCCATTTACGCCATGGATGCCGGAATGTCTTTGAAATATGTCATTGTGGGCTTTTTTGTAATAGGCGGGGTGTTGGGTTTCGTTTCCGGCCGGGCGGCACGGGCGGCGGATCGTCCGCAATGGGGCGAACGGCATTCGCGGAACATGGTGTCGGGCGAGACGGGGCTTCCCGTATCTTTCGATCCGAAGACGGGCGATCATATTCTTTGGTCGGCGCCGTTGGGCGATCACGGGTATTGCAGCGCAGCCGTTGTCGCCGGCGGCAAGGTTCTGATCGGCGCCAACAACGCCCGGCCGCGCGATCCGAAACATCAGGGCGACCGGGGCGTGTTGCTTTGTCTGAACGAAAAGGACGGAAGCCTGTGCTGGCAACTCGTCGTGCCCCGCATCGCCGAGGATTACCGCATGGATTGGCCGGAAATCGCCCTGTGCAGTCCGCCGACGGTCGAAGGCGATCGACTCTACGTCCTTACCAACCGCTACGAAGTGGCCTGCCTCGATTTGGCCGGTCTTGCGAACGGCAACGACGGTCCCTATAAAGACGAAGGTCGGCACATGGCCCCTCAAGACCAACCAGCCATGGAACCGGGTCCTACCGATGCCGACATCCTCTGGCTTTTCGATATTCCCGCCGAAGTGGGAATCTACATGCACGATTCGGCCTTTTCATCCATTCTTTTAGATGGTCCTTACTTGTATCTCAACACCTGCAATGGAGTGGACAATCCATCACACAAATTTGTACAAAAGCCCGATGCAGCCAGTTTGATTGTCCTTGACAAGGAATCGGGCAAGTTGGTGGCCAAGGAAAATGAGGGCATGGCAAGGCAAATGTTTCATGCCACATGGTCATCGCCCGCGCTGGGTGAAGCGGCCGGACGGCGGCTCGTGTTTTTTGGCGGGCCGGATGGCGTGTGCCATGCCTTCAAGGCGCTTGATTCGCCAATCCCGAAAGAAATCCGCATGCTCGAACCGGTCTGGAGATTCGACTACGATCCCACCGCTCCAAAAGAAAATCTTGGGCAATATGTGAAAAATACGAAGGAAAGTCCGAGCGGAATGCTGGCGATGCCGGTTTTCCATAACAACCGAGTCTACTTGGCCGTGGGCGGCGATATCTGGTGGGGTAAACGCCAAGCATGGCTGAAGTGTGTTGACGCCACGCAGCAGGGCGACGTCACGAAGACGGCGGAGCGATGGTCCTATTCGCTGCAACGCCATACCGTCTCTACGCCCGCCGTTTACAACGGGCTTGTGTTCGCGGCCGATTGCGCGGGGATGCTGCATTGCGTTGACGCCGAAACCGGCCAGGGATATTGGACGCACGAAGTCGGCAGGGAAATCTGGGGCTCGCCGTTGGCGGCCGACGGCAAGGTTTACATCGGGGATCTGAGCGGGGCCTTCGCCGTCCTTGCCGCCGACAAGACGAAAAATCTTCTTGCGACGATTCAGTTCGACGACGCCATCCCCAGCACGGCCACGGCCGCCAATGGCGTGCTATACGTTTCGACCTTGACACGACTTTATGCGATAAAATGAGCATGCCTTTGGCGATGGATTTTGGATATCGGGAGCAAGGTCATGTCATGGCGGGAAAAATCCGGAAAATAGTCGAGGTCAACGACAAGATGCAGCAAGGCTACCGGTATGCGTTGACGGAGCCGATGGGACGGAATTTCCGGCCGGATTTCAAGCCGGAGTTGACACCGAAACAGATGCTTGAACTGGGCGTATTCGGCGGCAAATACATGACCGACTGCACGAACGAGTTTCCGAAGGATTGGTTCAGGAAGGCCAAATTGAGTCCGGAACGGCGCGATCCGTCGCTCAATTATTTCGGCGTGGACGCCAGCCAGCCGCTGTCCGTCTGGCGGAAGAAGGAATGGATCCATCCCGCCGATCCGCGCGGCTGGTTTCAGTGGTATTGCCGGTACTACATGGGACGGCGCATGCCGGAAGAGGACGATCGCCAGATCCGGCGCTGGAAAGCCATCGCCCGGCACGTGGCCCAACTCAGGCGTCACTGCCTTCCCGGCGACCTGGACTGCCGCCGACGCCAACGCCAAGCCCTGCTGCATTGGGCCTACGACAGCCGCCGGATATAGGGATTGTTGCTACGATTGCCGCGAGGGTCTCGCGTTTTTTCACGGTTACGGCTGACGTTCCAAGACCCGTCTCAGGACGGCGGCAAGAATCGGCATCGCAATATCTCCTCATGCTTCTCCGAACAGGGTCCGCTTGAAACGCAGCGCGACGTTCACCAATCCAATCAACACCGGCACTTCGACGAGCGGGCCGATCACGGCGGCGAAGGCCGCGCCGGAATTGATGCCGAATACCGCCACGGCCACGGCGATGGCCAGTTCGAAGTTGTTGCTGGCGGCCGTGAACGAAAGTGTCGTGCTCTGGGCATAGTTCGCCCCCACTTTTTTGCTCATATAGAAGCTGACAAGGAACATCACAACGAAGTAAATCAGCAAGGGGATGGCGATGCGGATTACGTCGAACGGAATCTGCACAATCAAGTTGCCCTTGAGGCTGAACATGACGACGATGGTGAAGAGCAGGGCAATGAGGGTTATTGGGCTGATCTTTGGAATGAACTTTCCATGATACCACTCTTTGCCCTTGGCCCTTACGAGTATGAGACGCGTCAGCATGCCGGCGATGAAGGGGATGCCTAGGTAAATGAACACGCTTTCGGCAATCTGTCCGATACTGACCTTGACGATGCTGCCCGCCAATCCGAAGTAGGGTGGCAGCACCGTGATGAAGAACCAAGCGAACGCACTGTAGAAGAGCACTTGGAATATGCTGTTGAAGGCAACCAGACCCGCACAGTATTCCGTGTCGCCCTTGGCGAGGTCGTTCCAGACAATGACCATGGCAATGCAGCGCGCCAAACCGATCATGATAAGCCCCACCATGTATTCAGGCTTGTCATGCAGAAAGATGATGGCGAGCGCGAACATGAGGGTCGGACCGATGATCCAGTTCTGGACGAGGCTTAGTCCCAACACGCGGTAATTGCGGAAGACGTCGCCCAGTTCCTCGTACTTGACCTTCGCCAAGGGCGGATACATCATGAGGATAAGGCCAATGGCAATGGGAATGTTCGTGGTGCCGACCTGGAACCTGTGGATAAAGGCCTCGACGCCAGGGATGAGATACCCCGCCCCGACGCCAATGGCCATTCCCAGAAAGATCCAAAGGGTCAGGAAACGATCCAGAAATGAGAGTTTTCTTAACACGCTGTTTTCCATACGATAGGACTCCTTTCCATCTTCAAATCACGGGTTTTGTTGCGCTCACGTCCAAGCTTGTGACGAAGTCGGCCATCTTTGTTCCCGGGGGAAGTTTTTCCATGACCTTCCGGAACAGGGAATCATTCCTATCGGTCATCGCGTCTACATAGCCCCGCTTTTCCGTTAGTTCAATATCCATGAAACCGGCATCACTTGCCATCCGTTCCGTCTCCTTCACCAAAACCGCCCCGGCAATGCACCCCACGAGAGCCTCCACCATCTCCGCGAGATTTGGTGGAAGAGGCTGAAGCAGCGCCAAGTCGGATACGGCCACGCGGCCACCAGGTTTGAGAACCCGAAACATTTCCCGCCAGACTTGGGGTTTGTCCGGCGACAGGTTGATAACGCAATTTGAGATAATGACATCCACGGTGTTATCGGCAACAGGCAGATGTTCAATTTCACCGAGACGGAACTCGACGTTGTACAGACCCGTCCGCTTGCGATAGGCGGCGATGTTCTTGCGCGCCTTGCTTAGCATATCGGGCGTCATATCCACGCCAATCACGCGGCCATCCGGTCCGACTTTCTTGCCGGCGATGAAGACATCGAAGCCGCCGCCGCTGCCCAGATCGAGTACCACTTCGCCGGGCTTCAGTTCTGCTATCGCGGTGGGGTTGCCACAAGAGAGTCCCATATTGGCGCCATCGGGCAACGCGGCAAGATCTGTTTCGTCATATCCCACCGCGGTCGCCACTGCCTCAGCGTTGCCGCTGCCACAGCAAGACGAGGCAGGGCCGCAGCAGGAATTGCCTTGGCGCGCAATGGCGCCGTAGCCTTCTCGCACTTTCTCTCGCACCTCTTCTGGATTTGTTGTCTCCGATGTCATACTGCATCTCCTTTCGGAAGGTCTGTCTCCTGCGAAGTGGCCTTGTGACCGGTCACAATCGCTCCATCCACCTAACATAGTGTTCTTTGCGCCGTTCCCGCCCCCCGCATATCATGGGTCACCATGACTATCGTGCGCCCCTCTTTGTTGGTCGGTTCACCAGAGGCCGCCTCCGTCCGCTTCTGCTGCGCAATAAGTACGAAAGCACACCCAAACACCGCCAACACAACGGCTGCCACTGCAATCTTCTTCATCCTCTTTTCTCCTCGTAATCCATGTTCAAGGGTTTCAGGGCGTGCCTAAAGGACCTGTCCGTCAGCCGCAAAGATTCGGTTTGTAACGTGTGCACAAATCCTTGATGTCCATCTTTATCACCACCTTCAACCGCTTGGTGTCTCGAGAGACAACGGGCGACTTGGCCAGTGCTGCCTGCGTCCATTTCAGCGCGTCTTGAACCGTGCTGGACGCATCTTTGCCGGGAAGACGGTAGTAGTGCCATTTTCCGTTCTTTCTGCGCTCGACAAGCCCTGCCTGCACAAGAATCGCCATGTGCTTGGAAACCGTCGAAGGGGCCAACCCAAGCATCTCGATAATCTGGCATACGCAGAGTTCGCCGCCGCGCAAGAACATGAGCACCCGCACCCGCGATTCGTCCGCGAGCGCCTTGGTTATGCTTAGGAAATCACGCATTATCAATACCTCAGTTCGCCATTTATCGAAGTATACGACCGCGACGGGGTTTTGTCAAGCAGAAAAATGCGCCCGCATTAGGGGCAAGGGATTACCTTCCTGGCGGAGATTCGGGCAGGTTGCGTGAGGGCTCGGCGGCCAAAGGGGAAGTCGGATGGCTCAGCACTAATCTCGCTGTTGCGCCGACTCCTTCCACTTCGAGAACACCGGCCATGGACAGGACAATGCTTTCATGGCAAAACCAATGTCCTTGCTGGACTATCACGTGCGTAACCATCGTTTCGTGACGTTCGTCTTTGTCACCCCCCTGTTTTCGCTCTTCTAATCTCTGCCGAGAATAACAATGAAGTCCCGACTATTGTCCCGTTCAGGGAAGTTCTCTGAGATCCCAGTCAGTCCGGCTGCGACCAGGGTTATCATCGAGAGTCCGGGGGCCTTTAGGAACCCGGTCAAGCCGGAATGTGTTCCGTACAACTGGATGAAAACTATCTCGCCGACAGCGACTCCGGCAGGCTCTCGACGAACCGCCGTATTTCATCGCGCACTCTGCGATAGACGTTCAACGCGTCGTCTTCGGTCGCCGCTCCCTTGGCCAGTGCGGGCGGGTCATCGAACCCAACGTGAACCACTTTGGTCTTGCCTGGGAAAAACGGGCAGTTCTCATTCGCATGGCCACAGACGGTCACGACGTAGTCAAACGGAATGTCTTTGACTTCGTTGACGTGCTTTGAACGGTGGCTCGATATATCGACACCGGCCTCCGCCATCACTTTCACGGCCAGCGGGTTGAGGCCGTGCGTCTCGATCCCGGCCGAGTACGCCTCTATTGCGCCGGGCTTAAGATGCTTTGCCCAGCCTTCCGCCATCTGGCTGCGGCAGGAGTTGCCGGTACATAAGAAGAGAATGCGAACGGGCGATTCCATAGGCGTCAACCTTTCTCAATGCGAATGGCGATATCTTTGGGCAAGGCCAAACCTGCCGCGACCTGCATGGACTTGAACAGGCCAACCGGTACTGCGCATCCCGCGCAACAACCCTTGAGGCACTCGCGAACAGTAGCCATAATCACGCTATCGCTGGCGGGGCTGATTTCCTCATAGGCGTTTATCGGGCCTCGCGCCATGAGAGATTCAGAAAGGGCGCGAATTTTGTCGCAGTCAGACGCAACATCAAAGACCACAGACATACCGTCTTCACTGGACGTGTTAATGTCCGTATGAAATCCACAAACACCTGCCTGAATTTCGGCTCTTGCCTGCATCGTTTTTGCTCCGTTCTTCGTCAGGGCGCGGTGTAAATCATCCATATCCCGCCCAGCAACACCAGCACGCCACAGATCTTTTTTACAATATTCGTCCCTCGCGAGTTCTCATTCCAATTCATGAATCGCTGGACAAGCTCCGTGGAAGTTCCCGCGGCGACAATCACCGAGCAATGCCCAATACCATACGCAAGCAGCAACGCCGCGCCGTAGAATGGATTTGTTGCCGCCAATTTGAAGGTGACACCAAGCATCGGGGCCATGTAGGCAAACGTGCAGGGACCCAGCGCCACGCCGAAGACCAAGCCCAGGATGAGGGCAGCCAACAGCCCTTTGCGTTTCATGCCGACCTGGCCGGGTCCTGACCACGGCATGGGAATCACGTCCAGCAGGTGCAAGCCAACCAGGAAGAAGATGACGGCCACAAAGTAATTGCCGTAACGCCCCACGTCGCCCATCATGCGTCCGGCCGCCGCCGTAATCGCGCCGATGAGTCCGATGGTCACCAGGATGCCCGAGGCAAAGAGAAACGAAATGACAAAGGCGCGTTTTGTGGATATGCGCCCTTGATTGTCGATAAACCCCACAATCAAGGGGATGCTTGCCAGATGGCAGGGACTCAGGATAATGCTCAGAATGCCCCATACGATAGAGGCCGTAATCGCAATGGCAGGCGATCCTTCGACCGCGTGCGTCAACGATGTGAAAAGCTGTTGCATGGAAACTTCACTCCTCTCTGCGCCGACGTATCCTTCGGCGGATACTGCGCGCGCTTTCGCTCTCAACTCACAAGCACATCGCGGTATTCGCGAAATGTCATAGGCCGTGTAAAGGGCTGACCCGCAGATAATGCAGATCAAGGCCATGATAAATATGACCTTCTTCATGACGACGTGTTTGGGCGCTGCCCTTTCGCAAGAGAGCCCGCCATCGGCTGCAGCCTCATCGGCGGGCACATCCGGTAGCGAGAAGTGCGAATCGGTCACGGTGACTGTCTCCCGCAACACCGTGGCTCTTCGCATCGTCTCCCACCCCGTGTTGCCTCATTGAACACTTGTCACCTCCGTAGACGTGGTTTCAGAATGAATATGTTGTCTGCACGAAGCACCAGTCCGCGTCGGGGCTTGGCCCCGTTCCTTCAATATACTCGCCCGGCCAGAAGTGGGCGTACCCCGCCTGCAATTCCAAGTGATCGCTATGCTTGTAGGTCAAAATGAAATTAATCTCATGGCCGAGGTCCGCGTCAGGCTCAGGGATAGGGTGCTCTTCGCTCCTCTGATAGCGCCGGATAACCTGTCCCGTGAAGTAGTACCATGCGTCCTTGGGTTCATCAAGACGATACAGGTGGTAGTCCGCCGCAAAGGTCAGTTTCTTCATCGGCCGGCAACTGAAAGACGCTTGGTAATCTTCGAGATTAATCCAGCCTACCAGGTTTATCCATCCGTAGAAGGCATCCACGGCGCCGAAGGCCCCGTCAAAGGTTTCATAACGTCCGTCGCCCAAGGTCGAGTCGCCGCTTCCGTAACTGAACTCGATGCCGACTCGGGGTTTCCAGTTGACGTCAAACGTATAGCCGAGTCGTGCATTGAGTCCCCAGGCTCCCACATCTTCATCGACAACCTTGTCCTCCACGCTTTCCTCAGCCTTCGTATAGATGGTCGCCGTCCGGTCACCGAAGGTATAGGCCAGAGTCCCACGCCAGTCCCACCGCTGCCCGATCTTGCCGTCAACGTAGAAACCCATGGTGTCCGTGTCCAAGTCCAGAAGATCTCCCTGCGCATTGATGGCCATATCCGGGTCCGTGTGTTTGCCGATCCAGAACAAGTCCAACTTGAACGGGAGATGCTTGATCATCGCGTAGGCGGCATAGACATCCATCCAAGGGTCTCGCGCGTCCGGGCCGTGGGGGTCGTAGCGAACGCGGTTGGCAAGGATGAGATGGGTTTCCATGAAGGGGAAATCCGCGATGACCTTGACGGCGTCCCAGGTATACCGTCCCGTGTTGCCCCATTCGCCGGGGGCCCAAATGCGCGTGTCGCCGTAAGAGATGGACTGACGGCCCAGCTTCAGCCCGAAGGGAGACCCGCCTATGTGCAGCCATTCCGCGTATGCTTGACGAACGTTCAACAGGTTGGTGTACGGACAGCTCCCCGAGAAGTCCTTCTCCGTGAAATCGGAATCGAATACGTCGTTATTCTGAAACTGCACAAACAGATGCGCGGTCGCGCCGAGGTGCAGTTTGAGATCCAGTCGTTCACGGTGCAGGAGGAAACCGTCTTCGGCATATGTGGGCTTGCGGTCATCGGCATAGCGCTGGACGTCGAAATTACGCTCATACTCGAACCGCAATCGGAGGCTCGCACCCAAGTCCAGCCGGAAAGGTCCAATAGGGATATCTTTCACCGCGTCGCTCCAATGCGGTTCTTTGGTGGCCGTGTCTTCCGCCTTGTCCGCTTCGCTGGCGAATACGCATGCATCCCGGACGCCTACGGCTGAACCCACGACGGCCACCATGGCTGCCCAGGTTAGGGCCGATCTGTGCCGGCCAAGTCTCATGCTATTGCCATTTCCTCTTAGCTCTTCGCCATCACATTCTGCCCTCAACACAGCCGTCCGCCGGGTGTTCATTTGCCTGTTCCGCACCGGCTATGCGGCCGTGGACCCAAGTCCAGGATCCCGGAAACCGGTCCGGTCGCAGATGAACGTTGTACATGTGCCAGACGAGGATGGCCAGGAACGCGAGCACCGCTTCATGAGCATGAGCCTCCTTGAACGCGTCGAATGCCGCGGGAGTCAGACCGGGGAACAGGGCCAGGACAAAACGGGGAAACCACATGGCCAAGCCGGAACCAATCATCACGACACATCCCCAGAAGACCGCCCAATAATCGAATTTCTCGAAGTACGTGAACCGGCCAAAGTTCGGAGGTGTCGCGGAAACGCCGAAGAAGTACCGGAGGTTTTGGCCTAAATGGACGAAGTCCTTCCCGCGTGGCAACATGAGCATGAAGTCGCGCCGTCCATCTTCGTGCAACAGCGAGTATGCAAGGTGGTACACGGCCGCGAGTATCAGAATCGATCCGCCAATTCGGTGAATCACGCGCCAGAAATCAACCCCGCCCAGTGCGCCGGTAAGCGTCAAGGCCCACTCAGCGCCCGGATAGCGAAGCCCGAACAGGAATATTCCGGACAGAAACAGCAACCCCACGGAGACAAGCAACATGAGGTGCTGGGTGCGGAAATGCAGATTGAATCGCTCGACCCAGACGGTTGAGGCCGGGTTCTGTCGTTGACGTCCGGTTCGGATACGGGTGACGGCATCCAACAGAAGGTGGCCAATCAGAAGAATCATCACCACTATCGTGAGCCACTTGAAGAATGAGGCAACATGGCCCGCGAAACCAATGTACTGAGGCGACGACCCGTCGTACTGCAGAACAGCGGCTTGGGAGACGAAGACCGGCTGTCCTTTATCGTCGAACGGATGGTCAAGCACAGCGGTCTGAAACACCGGCGACCTGGGGGCATGGCAATCCTTGCAGCCGTTTGCGCCCAACGCGGACCGCGCAGGAGAAACGTCGTGGGAGAATTTGTGGACCGAGGCGTAGGCCGTTGCCTCGTATATTTCACGCGGCAGGTCGCGCGATTCAGTCGAGGAGTAAAACGCCTTGCTGTCGGACACCCACACGAGCCGGCGGTTCTCCAGCGGAAAACCCGTCGCCGCGAGATGCGTTTGGGTCGCGGCCAGCAGCGCGTCAATCTCTTCCGGGCGGTTTACCTCGATCACGCCATCACCATTATCGTCGGCGATCCGGGCCAGTTCGGGATACTTGTTGGCCGGGTCCGCCCGGTGCTGGGTCCACATCTGGAAGAAATCTTTCATGAAGAGTTGATTGAGACCAGGCTTGCCTTGTTCCTCGAAGCCCACCCATGCGCTGTGGACCCTGTTTGCCGGGTAGATCTTGTCCTTGTAGCGAATGAGCGTCGGGCGAGTGACGTCCGTAGGCTGGTCCTTGTTGCTAAAGAGGTCGAGTTCGCCATAGTGGTTCCAGTAGTTCATTTCCTGATCGTAGAAGGCCCAGATATGTTTGGGCGGAGGACTGATCCGTGGCGCAGGAGTGTAGACATCGCTTGCCTGAACCAATGCGCTCTTCACGGCCCGGGTGGGAATATGACAGGTCTGGCACGCGATCTTCTGCAAATGCAGCGGAGGGAGCCCGTCATGCCTGGCTATCGGCGCATTATGCCAGCCGTCCAGATGACAATTTTCGCAGGAACGGACCGTGTTATCCAGATCGTTGCGCACGTTTCCGGAAGGGTCATCGCCTTTTCCAAACTGATGCACTTCCCAACCCCGGATTCTCGGATCGGCCGCTTTGCTGCCCGCCGCATGGCAATCCACGCAACGCAGCCCCGCCTTCATGTGAACATCGGTTCTGGCGCTGAACGAAGCGCCCCGTTTCTTCCATCCCGGCTTGGCATGGCAATTGAGACAAGTTTCATTTCGCGGTTCCGGCGCGATATGCACCAACACGTTGCCATCCGCGTCGAACCGGCTCTTATCGTAGGCGACCGATGGTAGTTCGCCCGCCGCCACTTTACCCGTTACTGCGCCGAAACCCGCTCCGGCCGTCGCCGCCCAGCGGAAGTTCAGATTCGCCAATGTCTCGTTACGCTTCTTATAGTCATATTCCGGCATGTGGCAAAGCAGACAATCCGCTTCAATGACGCCTGTTTCCGACCAACGCGCTTTGTAGTAGTCGCCATCTAGATTGTTGTCGCCGCCCGGCGTCATCCCGGAGACCGGGTCGCGCATCCATTCGTCATATCGCTTGCCGTCGCGGTCATATTCGAGCGGGCCTCCCCCCGGATGGCAGTTCCCGCACGTGGCCGTCACGAAATCGAAGGAGGTCATGTCAATCATGCGGGCGCTGGAATTGCTCTTGGGCGCGAGTTGCCGATACAAAGGCGCCGGGGAACACCATGTGCCCCCGTAATTCCCGGGCGACGTCACCCAGTTGTATCGGGAAGCAAAGAGATCCGGAAGGGGCTCGCCTTTTCCCTGCATAAAGTGGAAGCCTTCGGTGATCTTCTCATAATCATGGCATCCGGTTGTGCCGCACGTCTGCTTGGGGGAATAAGGCACGGCGTCGTTCACGCCATGGACCGGATCTATGAGATTTCCCGCCTCGTCCCGAAGGGGAAAGGGCGGGCACACCCCCAGCGGACTGGGTCGGATACTTGCCGCGTCGTTGTTCAGACCATCCGCATAGGCGCCGCCGGCCGCCGCCAAAGCGCCCGACGCCAACGCAAGAACAATCCCTATCATTGTGCTCGTCTTCATATGCGCCACTCCTATATCGGGGTAAAACCACGCCCGAACCGGTCACAGCGTCACGCCGAGTTCCTTCCATTTGGCCAATATGTCTTCCTTCGAGTAGAATCCCTCGTGCCGGAAACGTTCCTGGCCGGAGGCGTCGTAGAAAACTTGGGTGGGAATCAGGTTGATGCCGTATTTCTTCGCCTCATCGGGCTTTTCCCAAACATCAATAAAGACCACTTCGAGTTTGCCGGCGTAGGTCTTCTTCAGATCCTCGAGAATGGGCGCCATCATCTTGCAGGGAATACATTTCGTCGCGCCCAAATCCACCAGACGCGGAAGCCCAGCCTTAGTGTCTGGCGCAGCGGACTGCGGCGCGGCTTCGGATAGGGGCTTATCCGAAACGGACTGTTGGGCGGTGGCAGCGTTTTCCGGCGCGAGATCGGAAGATTTCCGATTCTTCGTATAAACCGTTGCTCCCACCGCCAAGATGAGAATTGCGACGATGGCTACCTTCATACCCATTCCGGACAAGACTCTGGAAGCCTTGGGCTTGGATTCTGCGCTTTCCATATTCTTTCTCCTTGAATTCCACTCGAATACAACAACCACTCCAAGAGCTGCCGCCATGTAGATAAACGGCAGCCACTGATTGGAGCCTTGACTGCAATCACACATCAAACTGGTCTTTCCAAGGCCCGTTGCTCCAAGTCCGGGAGGCCGTCATGTTCCCTGCGCATAGGCACGGACTTCGTCCTGCACATACCGGATGAATTCGGAGTCGTTGTCCAGCAAATCCCATACCTTCTCCAGGTTCTTCCATCTCGTCTCCTTGCCGTCGCGCAGTTCGGAGACAACGACGGACTGTGCCTGTAACCGATATTTGTCCTCGAAGTGTCTATTGTCCGGCTCGTCGATATTGACGGCGCGCCATTGCATGCCTCCCGTGGCCAGTTCCCCCGCGAATGCCTCTTCCACGGCTGTCTTCGCGAGGAACTCGATCTTCTCGCAAGAGGGGC
Source organism: Candidatus Hydrogenedentota bacterium (assembly GCA_035450225.1). NCBI lineage: Bacteria > Pseudomonadati > Candidatus Hydrogenedentota > Candidatus Hydrogenedentota bacterium. The sequence continues at coordinate 54,747 of DAOTMJ010000021.1, read as the reverse complement.
ACCGCATGGTGCGATGGAAATAGTAGACCTGGATAATGGAAACGGGGGCGTCGCCGCGGCCCGGTTTCAAAGCATCCTTGGTCCCAGGAGCGACAAGCGTTGAAGGCATGTCCGCCTTGGTGAGCGATTTCATGCCGAACGCGACTGCGCCCGATATGGCTAGAAGCACAACCAGAAAGCCGATACCGGCCACAAACTTCGCGCGGCGACTACCGCTTGTCTGTCCCGTCTCTATCACATCTGGTCTCCGCTGGGTGTGCTACTCTACCGTCATCGCGTCCAGCGGAATGACTGCAAACGCGGCACACGACACGCTACACAGAACTGGTTGATGCGAGCGGTCGCACTTTGCCAACGGCCCGGGAATCACGCTCCTATAAGCGCCGTTAGTTCAGCGACGCGCCGGCCAAGATTCTTGGCCGTATCTTTTCCAAAATCGTCGCCCTCGATGGAATCATTCTGGTTCCATAACGTTGCACCGACTCTGGCGGAAGGTTGCCCGTCGCCGACGACGACCATGTCCTGGCACATCAGGGCCGTCTGAATTGAGCGGATGGTCAGTTCTTGTCCACCGTTACGCGTGCTGCCCACGGCCAGTACGCCGACGACCTTGTTGCGCAGCTTGAATCCGTCCTTGCGGAATGCGAAACAACGGTCCAGGAATGCCTTGCAGAGCGCGCTCATGTTGCCGAAGTACACCGGCGAGCCAACGATGATACCGGCCACGGCAGGATCGCCGAGCTTCTCGACCAACTTCGGAAAATCATCCGCTTCGCCCTCGCGAAGCGGTTGGCCCGCCGCTAACTGGGCGGGAATGCTGAAGTCCGCCAGTTCGATCAATTCCGTGGCCAGACCCGGATCCTGCTCCTCGGCAGCCTTAAGGCACAGCGCAACGGCCGCCGCAGTCGTCTTGCCCTTTCGGGGGCTGCAACTAATACCAATAATCTTTCTCTTGGGCAACGCATCCTGCGCGGCGGCTTCTCCACCAATGGCGCCGGCCACAATGGCGGCGCCCGCGGCGCCGATCAATTCCCTGCGTCCAATCTTGGATGACATGGTCGTATCCTCCTCAACCGTTGAGAGTCACCTAGAGACTCGACTCACGCAATGCATTGTTCGCCCAACAGCTTCATTCCAATATCGGATACCTTGGCGATGTGTTCTTCCGAAGGCGGGGTCTTACCCTTTTCCATTCCCAGATCCGCAAGTTGAATGTGCTGGAAATCCGAGAACCCGGCTTCCTTCAGGCACTTTTCCGCGCAATTGATCGGGCATCCGTCAATCGCAAGCACCACGCTGGCGGCCTTGGTCGTCTCGATGATTCCGCTCACACGCCCGCCGATTCCGGCCAGACAATACATCTTGCCCACGCCTTCCCGGGTGAGTTTGCGGGCAGCCTGATCGGCGACCGCTCCTACGTCCGCCGCGCCCGAGCATGCAAAGATAAGTTTCGGGGCCGCCGCGCAGGCGCACACATCATTCGTCTTCCCGCTCACACTCAATCTCTCCTATTCCGTTCTGGATCTCATGCCAGTAGTTTCTTGATATCCGCCACGTCGGGCACTTTGCCGACTACCTTTACTTGGCCATCCACGGCAAGCGCCGGCGTCATCATGACACCGAACCCCATAATGGCGTTGATGTCCGTAACCTTCTCTATCTCGTATTCGACGCCCAGTTCCTTGGCAGCGGCTTCCGTGTTCTCCGCCAGTTTTTTGCACTTGGGACATCCCGTTCCCAGAATTTGCAGTGTCTTCATTCGATTCGCTCCTTGTGTTGAGGCGCACGAAAAGGTCCTTGCGCCGGTTATTGTTCAAATCGTCACGTCCATAATAAAGTCGGGTTCCTGTCTGTATTTACTTGCACGAATACCCGTGAAAATTTCCTCCATGCGCGGAACGTGGGACAGACTGTCCAGTCTGTCGATTTCAATGATTCACCCTTGCCTTGGTTGGACAGGCTGGACAGCCTGTCCCACGCATTTGTCCTTTGTATGTACAGGCTGAACAGACTGTCCAACAAGGTCTCGAAGCATATCGAAGGACAAAGCCCGCCAATTCGGCACTCTCAAGTTAAATCGCTCCATAAATCATTCCTGCCATTGTTGACATGATTACGACGAGAGAACAAAAGACCAGCGTCTTCTTGAAACCCATCACGCTGTAAATCACCAGCATGCTCGGCAGCGAAAGCGCCGGACCGGCGAGGAGAAGTGCCAGCGCCGGGCCTTTGCCCATGCCCGAACCGATCAAGCCCTGAAGAATCGGCACTTCGGTCAGGGTGGCGAAGTACATGAAGGCCCCAATGATGGATGCCAGAAAATTGGAGGCCAGCGAGTTGCCTCCGACCGCCCAGGTTACCCACGCATTCGGGATCAATCCTTCATTGCCCGGACGGCCCAACAGCGCACCTGCCACCAGCACCCCGCCCAGGAGCAGCGGGAGGATTTGCTTGGCGAATCCCCACGTCACGCCAAACCATTCACCCATCTCCCCTTCGCTCGTGCTGGTGACGACGGACAATCCAATGAAGGCGGCGGTAAAAGCCAAAATGGGTTCGTGCGGGAAGAGCGCCGCGAGAATGACGGTCGGAATCGCAACCAGCACGACTTTCCACCAGGCAAGCCGGAACCAAGCGGCCAGAATGACGCCGAAGCCCACGGCGCAGATAGCCGTTATCAACCACTTTGCGCTATAGATCGCATACCACAGACCGGCGTCCGATTCGGGTTTGCCCCAGTTCGAGAACACCAGGATCGCCACCATCGAGGCGAAGTACGTGGCGGTCTTCCAGAGTGGCCGGGCTACCTCCGGCTCCGGCATCGCCGCTTGCGCGATGGCTTTCGCCTGTTCCTCTTTGCGGAAAATGAGATGCATGAGCAGGCCAATCAAGATGCTGAACGACACGGCCCCAACGGCGCGCGCGATGCCCAGTTCCATGCCCAGAATCCGCGCCGTAAGCACGATGGCAAGGACGTTAATCGCCGGGCCGGAGTACAGAAATGCCGTGGCCGGCCCCAGGCCGGCCCCCATCCGCCAGATGCCCGTGAAAAGCGGCAACACGGTGCAGGAGCAAACCGCCAAGATCGTACCCGATACCGAAGCCACGCCATAGGCCAGCACTTTGGGCGCGTTGGCCCCGAGGTATTTCATCACGGAGGCTTGGCTGATGAACACCGAAATCGCGCCAGCGATAAAGAATGCAGGAACCAGGCACAGCAACACGTGCTCCTGGGCATACCATTTGACCAGTTGGAGCGATTCCATAACCGCGTTGTCGAAACGCGGCATGCCCACGGGCAGGTAAAAACACGCCAGAAAAACGGCCACGATAACAGCCAAGGCCTTCCACTCTTTTCGCCAATCCACGATCGCAAACCCTTCTGACACATCCGTGCGTTATTGCGCCAATTGCCAATTATTACATCGGCGACATCCCAACGCCTTACCCGGGACGATCAATCGTTCACCAATGCCTGATGACGCCGGGCATTTTCCTGCAGCACGTTCTCCACGCAGCCAAAGAAGTTCAGGATGCACGGAACGCGCAGACGGTAAAAGACCTGCAGGCCGCGCTTGTCGTCCTCGACGATTCCCGCGTTCCGCAGTACCGCCAAATGCTTCGACACCGTCGAAATGTCCGCGTCAATGTCCGCCTGTAACTCGCATACGCACCGCTCGCCCTTTGACAACACATCCACGATGAACAGCCGCGTCGGATGCGCAAGGGCCTTCACAATTTCCGCCCGCGCCTCGAATAATGCCTGCGTCTTCGCGTCCACAAGAATCTCCTTTTTCTTTACTATTTGGCATTATAGCCAAATAGTAGCGATTTTGTCAAGTCCCCAGGCCGAAAAGGCCCCCACGTCTTGTGTGCATGGCGATTATCGTTCTTGATGTCCTTTTCGTCTTTTTGGGTCCTTCACCGGCTTTGCTGGTTCCGTAAACGACTTGTCTGGAGCGTGCAATCGCATGCGTTGATTTTGATGGATGGCGCACGTATGATCCCGCTGTATTCCTGCGCGTGGAAACTATCCAAGGACGCATGCAAGCAGCTTCGCATTTCCGCGCAGGACCAAGGAGGATTGTTCCATGAAACTGGCCGTGATTGGCGGCGCTAGTTCCTATTCGCCCGAACTGGTGGACGGGTTGTTCGCACGGCTGGACTCGATCCCCGTTACCGAACTCTGGATGATGGATCCGAACCGTGACCGGCTCACGATCACGACCGGCCTCGCCCGGCGAATGGCCGCCCGCCACGGCAACCCGTTCAAAGTATACGACACCGGGGTCATGCGCGAAGCGGTCAAGGATGCGTCGTACGTCGTCACGCAAATCCGGGTGGGCGGCATTCAGGCGCGCATCCAGGACGAAAAGCTCGGACTGCGCCACGGCATTGTGGGCCAGGAAACGACCGGGGTGGGCGGATTCGCCTGCGCCTTGCGGACCATTCCCCGCATCCTTGACATCGCCCATGCAATGGAGGAACTTGCGCCAAATGGGTTTCTCGTCAATTTCACCAATCCCAGCGGCATCGTGACCGAGGCTTTGATCAAGCATGGCGCGATCAAAAGCGTGGGGCTGTGCAACGTGCCCATCGGCATCATTATGGACATCGTGAAACACATCGGCTGCGCACCCGAAGATGTGAGGCTCGACTATGTTGGACTGAACCATCTCGCATGGATTCGCCGTGTCTCGATTGCGGGCAAGGACGTCACCGAGACCGCGCTGGCAAAGTTCATCGAGATGGCCGCCGAAGAGTGGGAAGTCCCCGACGTCCGCGAAAACATGATCGCGGCAATGAAGAGCCTCGGCATGATCCTGAACGGCTATCTTCAGTATTACTACGCGACTTCCGCCGTGCTCGATCACTTGAAAAGCAAGGAAAAGACCCGCGGCGAGGAAGTGGTCGAAGTCGAGAAAACCCTCTTCGAAAAGTACGGACGTCCGGACCTTGACGAGAAGCCCGAGGAATTGTCCAAGCGCGGCGGCGCGCACTATTCGACGGCGGCGTTCCATTTGATTAGCGCGATACAGAACGACACGCGAAACCGGCAAATTGTGTGCTGCCGGAACAACGGCGCCGTGCCATCCTTCGACGACGACGTGTCGGTGGAAGTTCCGGCAATCATCGGCAAGGACGGGGCCAAGGCCGTGCCGCAGCCGAAGCCGGATCCGATCATTCGCGGACTGATGCAGGCCGTGAAGGCGTACGAAACGATGACCGTCGAGGCGGCGGTGAAGGGCTGCCGGGAACGGGCGTTCCAGGCGATGCTGATGCACCCGTTGATGCCCGGCGCCCTCGCTTCGCGCAAATTGCTTGACGAATTGCTTGAAATCAACCGCCCCTACCTCCAGGGTACTTTCTTTTAACATCACGAACCGGGCGCGGAATGGGTCCGCGCCCACGCAGGGAACGAGGAGTTGTGCGCGATGAACAAAGCCATTTGCGAAACCAGCCTGCCCAACCGCACCCCCCTTGCGCGCGGCAAGGTGCGCGATATTTACGATTTGGGCGACCAATTGATCATCGTCGCGACGGATCGCCTCTCGGCCTTCGATTGGGTCAATCCGGTCGGCATCCCCGACAAGGGCAAAATCCTCACCGCCATGTCCCTCTTCTGGTTCGAGCAGACCGCTTCCCTGGTGCGCAACCACTTGATATCCGCCGATCTGAAGGATTTCCCGGAGGATTTTCGGGCGCATGCGGACCAGTTCGAGGGGCGGTCCATGCTGGTAAGGAAGTGCAAGATGTTTCCGGTCGAATTCGTCGTGCGCGGTTATCTGGCCGGCAGCGGACTCAAGGAATACCGGCAAACCGGATCGGTATGCGGGATCAAACTGCCCGAAGGGCTGGTCGAGGCCAGCAAACTGGAAACACCCATCTTCACGCCCGCGACAAAGGCCACCGACGGCCACGACCTGAATATCTCCGCCGAAGAAGCGGCTAAAATCATGGACAAGGATCTGCTCGACACGGCCGTGAAAGCCGCGCTGGACGTATACTCGTTCGCGCGGGAGTTCGCCGCGTCGCGGGGCATTATCGTGTGCGACACGAAGTTCGAATTCGGCACGCTTGACGGCGAGGTAATTTTAGCCGATGAAATTTTGACGCCCGATTCGTCGCGCTTCTGGCCTGCGGATCAATATCAACCTGGAAAAGCCCAGCCAAGTTATGACAAGCAATATGTGCGCGACTGGCTCGAAACGACCGGATGGGACAAAAATTCCCCGCCGCCGCCGTTGCCCGACGACGTGGTGGAGAAGACCCGCGAGAAATACGTGGAAGCCTATCGCCAACTGACCGGAAGAAAGGATTTCTGATTCATGGAATCCGGCATGGTTCCTTTCGGCAAGTCCTGCGCGGCGTGTCCGCACGCGCGAAATTCCGCCGCGTGCGGCGCCTTGTGCGAACGCGATTTCGATCATGTGCGCGAGGAATGCGGACTCTGCGCGGTGTACGGACACCCGGAAGCCCCGAAACTCGTCTACTTGGGCCTGTATGCGCTTCAGCATCGCGGCCAGGAAGGCGCGGGCATCGTCGCGTCGCACGAGGGCAATCTCACGGCCCATCGCGGCGTGGGACTGGTCGCCGACGTGTTCAAGCCGCACCGTTTGGCGCAGGTGCATGGCGACAAGGCGATTGGCCACGTCCGGTATTCAACGTTCGGCACAAGCACCCTGCGTAATGTGCAGCCGCTGGTAGTGGACTATGCCCGCGGTTCGATGGCGCTGGGACACAACGGCACGCTCGTCAATGCGCACGTCATCCGGGAACAGTTGGAAGAGAACGGCGCCATTTTCCAGTCCACCACGGACAGCGAGGTCGTCATCCAACTCACGGCCCGCTCGAAACAGAAACGCTTCGTGGATTGCGTCATCGAGGCGCTCCGGCAGGTTGTCGGCGCATATTGCATTTTGGCGATTGACGGCGACGAGATCGTGGCCGCCCGCGACCCGCGCGGTTTTCGCCCGCTGTGGCTGGGCCGGCGGGACGGGGCGTATGTGCTAGCCAGCGAATCGTGCGCGCTCGACATCATGGACGCGGAATGGGTCCGTGAAATCGAACCCGGCGAGGTGGTCCTCTTGTCGCCCGGCGGCATCGAATCCATTTTCCCCTTCGAGCCGGCGCAACCGTGCAAGTGCATTTTCGAGTTTGTATATCTTGCGCGGCCGGACAGTTATCTCTTTGGCCGGAGCGTGGATGCGGTGCGCAAGCGGCTTGGGGCCAACTTGGCCCGCCTAGCGCCGGTCGAGGCCGATATCGTCATGGCCGTGCCGGACTCGTCGAATCCCGCCGCGCTCGGCTACGCGCACGAGTCCCGCATTCCGTTCGACATGGGCTTCATCCGGAACCATTACGTGGGCCGGACGTTCATCGAACCCGATCAGCGCATCCGCGACTTCGGCGTGAAAATCAAACTCAACCCCGCGCGCAACGTGATCGAAGGCAAGCGCATCGTGCTCATTGACGACAGCATCGTGCGGGGGACCACCTCGCGCAAGATTATCAAAATGCTGAGGCACAACGGCGCCAGGGAGATCCATTTCCGGGTCAGTTCGCCGCCCATCATCAACAGCTGCCATTACGGCATAGACACGCCGAACCGCCAAAAACTCATTGCCTCGCACATGACGGTGGACGCCATACGCGACTATCTCGAAGTGGATTCGCTGGTGTACCAAACGATTGACGGACTGGTGGAGGCAACGGACTTGCCCCGCGACGAGTTTTGCCTGGCCTGTTTCAACGACATGTATCCAACGCCCACGCCGTGCGATTACACGTTGTCGAAGATTTCACGGCGGCATGTGGACACAAGCACCGAACCCTACGATGCGATGAAAACGGCCATGCCCTCCGAATTCTGAGGCTTTTTGAACCGAATAAGGCGGCATTTTCGGCCGGTAGAACCCGAAACGACGGGGCAAGGAATATTCTTGACAGATAGTGTTTGGCGTGTTAGAATGCGACAAGTGCAGGAGTTGTGTAACTCCAAACGTTTTGCGCGGATGCGGAGGTGCGAGTCATGGCCGATGATAAGTCCAATGGTACGGGCAATCCGAACAAGGGCGGAGACGAGCAGGATGCGCTGGGCAATCTGCCGCCGTTGAGCGATTTCGATTCAGGTGGATTCAAGTCCGACAAGGAGTTTCCGCCGCTTGAAAAAAAGGAATCGTTCGGCGGACTGCCATCCATAGATGATATATCCGAAGAGATTCCCATGCCGACCGGCGGGAATATCAAGCCGACTCCCCCGGGCTTCAGTCTTGAAAGCGACAGCGGATTCGGCGGGTTGGCGCTCGACGATGCCGGCGAAACCCCGCGCAAGCCGGGCCGCGGATTCCAGAGTTCGGAAGCCGACAGCGATTTCTCGCCCGAAACACCGGAAATCGGACCCGGACCCGCGGATATTGACACACCGATGTTCGACAGCGCGTTTGGCGGTTCCGGCGGCGGGCGGGGATTTACCCCGTCCTTGGACACACCCGCGCCCACCCGCACGATGGAAACCCCCATGTTTCCCGGCGAGACGATTGGCGGCACCCCTCCTCCGGGAGGCGGCTCGCCGTTTGACGCCAACGCCTTTGACGATTTTCGCCCCGGCGGCATGGAAACACCCGCCCCCGATTTTACGCCAACCGGCATGGAAGGCGCCGGCATGGGCACGGCAGACTTGGGCGGCGCGCGCGCGCCGGAGATCCCACCGCCCCCGAAGCCTGTGAAAGGCAAAGAGAAAAAAGGTATCGGCGTCAATGCGATCCTGGTGGCTGTTCTGGTGGGCGTGGTCGGTCTGTTGGTGGGTATTTTCATGGGCGGCCAAGTGAGCACCAAACTGTCTTTTATCCCGAACCCGTTACGCGAGCCGCTGGCGGCCAAGGAAGCCGAGGTTGTAAAACTCAACGACACCATCAAGAAGATGCAGGCGCAGGCGGCCCCGGGCACCAGTCCGGCCGTTACCCCCGAAAAGATCAACGAATTGCTGGATCAGCAAAAGAAATTGACCGATTCCATCAATGAATTGGCCGCCAAGGAAAAAGACGCGCAGGATGCGCTGGCCAAGACGGCGGCCGAACTTGATCAAGTGCGCATGGATCTCGAAACGAAGAACGAGGAGTTTGTCAAGGCCCAGGAGGCTTTCGAGGAACTTCAGAACCAGACCTCGATTGTCCAGGCGCGGCAGTTGGGTTTGGTTGCCGAAGTTGAACGCCTTACGGGTTTGGTCGGCACCATGGAAGAAGCCAACCAGCGTACCCGGGCCACCAAGGAAGCGCTCCAGGCAAGCGTCAACCAGTTGCTCATCGGCATCAAGGAAGGCATCCCGCTGACCCCGGAAAAATATGCGCGCGCGGGCCGTATCGCGTCAGCCGAGAATCTGAAGGCCAAGGTGGACGGCGCCCGTTGGGTGACCCCGGAACTTCTGAACGAATACACAAGCCTCTATTTGAAGGAGCTGGACATCGCCGGCAGCACGGCGTATTTCTTCGCCCACATCCCGGTCACGAACAAGATCGGCGAACGGGAAGTCAAATGGGCCGAATGCTTGATGAAGGGCAACTGGGCGGTCTATTTCCGCACCTTGGACGGCAAAAACGTGGGCAGTTACGAGAACACGGCACAGCCGGGCGAAGTTCCACACTACCAGTTCCGCGAACTCCTGCCCGGAACCGTCCAGAAGCAGATTGAGGAGGAGATCTTCGCGTCGCGCACACCCGGTTTCGAAAACAAGGTCAAGGCGCTTGCGGAAAAGCAACTCATCATGGAAGGTCCGGAGACCCAGTTCCAAAAAGTATTCAACTCGTTGTAATCTCTGATGATATTGCGGAGCCGCGTTCCGGAAGGAATGCGGCTTTTTCCATATACTGCCCGGACGCCTATCCCATCGGAGGAATCGACAGATGGCAACGCTTTGTCTTTTTGTTCTCGCCGCGCAAGCGGCCCAGGCGCCGTTGCACGAGGCCGAATTGATTTTCCCGCGCAACCCGAAGCACAACCACGGATCGAGCATCGTCGAAACCGCGGACGGCGGCCTGATCGCCTGCTGGTTTCATGGGTCCGGCGAACGCAAGGAAGACGACGTGATTATCCAGGGGGCACGAAAACATAAAGGCGCCACGGCATGGTCCGAACCGTTTCTCATGGCCGATTCGCAGGATCTGCCGGACTGCAATCCGGTTCTTTTCATTGATCCACGCGGTACGTTGTGGTTGTTCTGGATCGCCGTGCTGAATAATGAGTGGGGCGGTTCGTTGCTCAAATACCGCACCGCCGTACAATATGACGGAGACGGCCCCCCGAAATGGGACTGGCAGGACGTCATCCATTGCCGGCCCGTGAATCTTGAAAAGAATCCCATCGGCGGCGCGGCGCTGAAGGACAAACTCGGCCAGCGGCTCGGCTGGATGACCCGGCTGCACCCGATCATGCTGTCCGACACGCGCATGATGCTCGGCCTCTACTCGGATGTGTTCAACTGCTCGCTGGCGGCGTTCACGAACGATTGGGGCAAAACGTGGGAATTCAGCGAGCCAATCGTCGGACTGGGCAATATTCAACCGAGTTTCGTCAAGCGCAAGGACGGCGCGATCGTGGCCTTCATGCGTGAAAACGGATTGACGCGAAAAATCCGGACGGCGGTTTCACCGGACAACGGCATGACGTGGGGGAAAGTCGAAAGCCTCGATATTCCAAATCCGGGTTCGAGCGTCGAGTGCATCCCGCTAAAAAATGGACACTGGGTGCTGGTCTGCAACGACACGACGAACGGGCGGCACCTGCTGACCGTGTATCTGTCCGACGACGAAGGCGTGACCTGGAAATGGAAACGCGCACTTGAAAACGCCGAGAAAGACACCGGATCGTTCTCCTATCCGTCGGTCATTCAAGCCGCCGATGGCGCCATCCACTGCACCTATTCCCATTCGATTTCCGGCGAAAAGGGCTCGAGCATCAAGCACGCCCGATTCAACGAGGAATGGATTCGGGAAGGGAAATGAGATCCGACGGATTTGATGGATCAGTCCGATCGGTCGGATCCGTGGCTACCGGATCAGTTTCCCCGCCACATGCAGCGCATGGCGCGGGTTCCGGAAGGCGCGGCGGATCATGCCGAACCACGAATAATTACGGAACGCCTGGCGGGCGCACAGCGATTCATAGAGCCGCTTTTGTTCCTCGCGCGGGATCGCCTCGTTGCACGTGAATGTGTCGGGGTCGCCGGCGGTAAACGTGTCCCACGGGATGTTCATTGCACGGATGCGATCCGCGTTCGCGTCATAGATCGGCGTGCCGGGAAACGGCGTTAGAAAATGAATCGAGGCGAAGTCCGGACGGGCGTCGCGCATGAATTTTTCCGTCGCGGCGATGTCTTCGGGGGTCTCGCCCGGCATTCCGAAAACAAAGCAGCCCCGGAGCCGCAGACCGGCTTCCCGCACAAGGCGCGCAACGGCAAGGTTTTCCTCGACGACCGTGTTTTTCCGGATTGCGTCGAGTATCCGCTGGCTGCCGCTTTCGAATCCGATGCCGACCTGCACGCATCCCGCCCGTTTCATCAGCGGCAGGAGATCCGGGCGGACGGTCCGGGGGTGCATCTGGCATTCCCAGCGCAGCCGGTTCAATCCCGTTGCGACAAGCGCCTCGCAGATAGCCTGGAAACGATCCAAATCCGTGGCCATCAGTTCGTCGTAGAAGGCCACGCCCGCGACGGCATGGCGATCGGCCAGGTAGCGGATCTCCTCGATGACCCGTTCCGGACTATGAAACCGCAACGCGGCCTGGCGCATGGCATTGGCGCAGAAAACACAACGGTACGGACAGCCCCGGCTGGTGATCACGCCGAGGGTCCGGCAGGAAAGCCCCGCGAGCTCCTCCCCGCCACGCGCGTAAAACTCCAAATCGAGCGCGGCGCGATCCGGCAAGGGCAGTGCGTCGAGATTGTCCGGCGGCACACAGTCAATGACACCTTCCATGCACCCCCTCGACAGTGCTTCCGCAAAGGCATGCTCCGCTTCTCCCCGAAACACCACGTCGCAATGTTCGATGGCTTCCGCCGGCAGGGCCGTGGGATGCGCGCCGCCCATGACCACCGGAATGCCGCGGCGCCGGCGGATATCGTCGGCGATCGCGTAGGCGCGCGCGGCGAACATCGTCATGAACGAAATCGCGGCCACGTCGGGCTTGAACTCTTCAAGGCAGCCAGCGACATTCTGGCGGGCGATTTCGTCAATGATGAGGGTTTTGTGCCCGTTGTTTTTCAGTACCGCCGACAGATACGCCAAGCCCAGATTTTCTTTTCGCAGGGCGCGCGGCGAGCCGGGATTGATGAGGGCAATTTTCATCGGCGCGCCTTTAAGAACGATACAAGGCGCCCGGCGCCGTACCATCCCAAACGGCCAAGCCCGGCGACACCCCCGCGTTCATAGGCATTGTGGAAATGATGGAACAGCGTGCCGGGCTGCCGGGTAAGGATGTGCCATTGCCAGCGGCGCCATGCCAGCGCGTGCATTTCGGCGATATCGGCGGCCGAATAATCCGGATACGAAAGGACCGATTCCGCGGCCGGATCGAAATCGTTCCAGTCTTCCTTTATGAGCCACCCCTTGCCGCGGGCGTGCTCATACAGGGCCGTGCCGGGATAGGGCGTCGCGATGGCGAATTGCAGGGTGTGCGTGCGAAGACGCAGCGCAAACTCGATCGTCTTCATCGCGCTTTCCCGCGTTTCGCCGGGCAGGCCGAACACGAACGTCGCGTGGGTGCGAATGCCCAGGCGGCGGCAATCATGAACGGTGCGGACGACATCATCCAATTCGAGGGCCTTCGGGATCTGCCGCAACACGTCCGGATCGGCGCTTTCGACGCCGAACTTGTAGGCCCGGCATCCGGCGGCGGCCATGGCCTCGAGCACATCATGCGCAACCGTGGCATGCCCCATGCACGAAAACGGTACGCCAAAACGACGGCGGCGCAGTTCCTCGCATAGGGCAAGGACATGTTTTCGGTTGAGGGAAATCGAATCGTCGTCAAAATAGATTTCATCGGGATGATACCGCCGGATGAGTTCGGCGATTTCATCGCATACTGCTTTTGGATCGCGCAGCCGGTAGTCATGCCCGCCATGATAGGGGGCAAGAGTGCAAAACGAACAACGATGCGGACAACCGCGCGACGACAACACCGTGACGGACCGTCCCCGGCAAATTGGATCGTTGTATTTTTCCATCGGGAGTAAATCCCAAGCCGGCCATGGGATATCGTCGAGCCGAACGACCAGGGGAGCGTGCTCCGTGGCGGGAGCGGTTTTCGTCGCCAGCCACGGGCGCGGAAGCAGCCTAAGCGCGTCGGTGATGACTTGGTCGTATTCCCCACGAATCACACCCGCGAAGCCGGCCTGAATATGCTCCCGGGTCGTAGCCGTGGCATGCGCGCCGCCGGCCACGCAGGGTTGTCCGATGGCGCGCATGATTTCGACGTCGCCCCGAAAACTCGGCGCGCTCGTTTCCATGAACACGACGTCGGGATTGAATTCCCGCACCTGTGCGATCAGCGCGTCGGCCGACATGCCGAGGGCGATGCAGTCCAGTACGCGCACCGCGTGGCCGTCCGCGCGCGCCCGCGATGCCGCATACGCCAAGCCAAAGGGAAACGGGTGGTAGTCAATGCCCACGGATTGTATCGGGCGCCGGTGCGGCCACCGCGAACCGGCCCGGCAATACGGCCCCGGCGGATTGAGCATCAATACCTTCATGGCGTATCCCGCTTTGCTTGAAGGGTATTTGGGTAACTTCTTTGCGCGGGAGAAGAAATTCCCCCGGAGAAGGCGTCTCCGTGTCTAGATAAACTCGAATTGCGCATCGCGTTCCAGCATGAGTTCCGTCATGATGCGGTTATAATGGACAAACCGGCAGTCCAGCAGGTTGCATTCCGCGGGCCGGATGGATTGAATGGCGTCCCAATGCCGCTGGCTGTGCCAAATTTCCCGCAGCGGCTGCGTGAAGGCGTTGCCGAATCCGTGCGTTTCGCGCCGATGGCGGTAGTAGCAGCAGAGAAACACGTCGCCAAGCGCGTCAATCATAATCTGCAAGGGTGTCAGCCAGCATGGACGGGTCATGTTCAGTTTTCCGACGCCGCCGACGACGGGCATGTTCGGATGGCGCGCCCGCGCCTCGGCGATCAGTCGGGCGGCTTCGGCGGCCTGGTCGGCGTTCAACTCGTGATCGGTCAGACGCGCCGCCTTGAATTGGATGGAATCGGCTCCCAACCGTTCCGCCAGCGCGACACAATCTTCGACCTCGCGAAAGTTGTCCGCGCAGAGGATGACTTTCATGCTGACAAGGACCTTCCCGCCGCGTTCGTTGCGCAGGCGTATCAGGCCGGCCATATTCCCGCACACGCTGTCGAACGAGGCGTCCGGCGATCGCGGGCGTTTCACGCGATCGAATGTTTCCCGGTGCGCGCTGTCGAATCCCACGCGGACGTAACTGGCGCAATCCGCCAGCGCCAGCGCCAGATCCCCCTTGATTCGCGACCCGTTGGTCAAAAGGCCCGTACTCATGCCGCGCGATTTCATTTCGCGGATTAGATCCGGGAGATCCGGATGCAGCGTCGGTTCGCCGCCGCCGCAAAATTCCACACCGCGCACGCCCAAATCGCGCAGTTCCCAAATCAGGCCGCGCAACTGATCGCCGGTCATCATGTGATGGATCCGGGCGTTGTCCTCGGCGTATTCGCACCACAGGCAATTCTGATTGCACACGTAAGTGGGATAGACAATGGCGGTGCGCGGGGGAGGCATTTCGCCGTCAAGTATCATGCGGGCGGCCTGATAATGCGTCAGAATCCGGTTTTCCAGAAAGTCGAAGACCCCGGTCTTGTCACTCATGCATTGCTCCCGTGTTTTATCACGATACCGGGGAAGACTATATCCCGCACCGCCCCACAAGGGCAAACCGAAAACGAATCAATCCGTTTCATCCTTGCCATCGTCGTCCTATCTTCATTGCATTGACGCGGTTTGAAAAGATAAGATGCCGCCGCAAGGACGAAAAAGATTGAACCGGCTTCCACATGAAAGTGAAATGAAGGCCAGGAAGGAAGCGCAAATAGTTTCTTTGTCCACAACTTCTGTGCATGGTACACAGAAGTTGCGGACAAAGAAATCATATTCTTGATTGAGACATTGCGGCTGAGCCGCGTTAGGTGTTTATGTTCCGTGACGTAACCATGGAGGGGTTGCTGTGAGCGAACTCATTATCGGCGTGGATCTGGGTGGGACCAATGTGAAGACCGCCATTGTTTCCCGCGACAAAAAGGTTCTCGGCAAGGATTCGCGTCCAACGCGGGCAGAGGAGGGTCCGGAAGCCGTCATGACGTGCATGGCCGAGAGTGTCGAGGCCGTGCTTGCCCAGACGGGCGCGAAGCGCGGCGACGTGATCGCGGCGGGGATTGGCGCGCCGGGACCGATGAACTGGCAGACGGGCGTCGTGTACAGTCCGCCGAATTTGCCCGGCTGGAAGAACGTGCCGCTGGCGGACGAGATGACAAAGCGGCTCGGATTCCCGGTCTACGTGGACAACGACGCGAATGTCGCATGCTACGGGGAATACTGGCTCGGCGCGGGTCAGGGCGCGGAGAACATGTGCCTGCTGACGCTCGGCACGGGCGTTGGCGGCGGGATCGTCGTGTTCGGCCAACTGCTGCGGGGGATTGACGGGACAGCCGCCGAGATCGGGCACCTGAAAGTCATGCGCGGCGGGCGCGCCTGCGGCTGCGGCGCGACGGGCTGTCTGGAAGCCTACGGCAGCGTCACCGGCATGGTCCGCACGGCCGTCGAGGGCATTGAATCGGGCCGCAAGACCGTATTGACGGACTGGTGCCAAGGCGACCTCAAGGCCATCACCGGCAAGATGATTTCCGACGGCATCGAACAGGGGGACGAGTTTTGCCGCTGGGTCATGAACGAAACGGGCGTCTGGCTTGGCATCGGCATTTCGAGCCTGATCAACCTGTTGAATCCCGAAAAGGTCGTACTGTGCGGAGGGATGATCGCGGCGGGCGACGTATTGTTCGATCCGATCCGCAAAACCGCCCGCGAACTCACGTTCGAGGTTCCCGCAAACCGAGCACAGATCCTTCCCGCGGGGCTTGGCGCCGATTCCGGCGTTATCGGCAGCGCCGGCTGCGCCCTCGCTCGTTTTGAAAGCGGCATCTGAAATTCGCAATCCCTGCGGACGGCAATATTACCGGGCAGCCGCCGGGCCGGCCATCGCCACGGTGGCCGGGCGCAAATCCCGATCAGTGTAGTCATCCCAAAGGGAACAATTAAGATCAATCCACGTCTTGATGCGCAGGATCTCATCCGGCGTCAATGCGATGTCGTGGTGGCCTGCGTTCAACGTTTCCCAAAGTTTGCTTTTCAGTGAACCGAAGGACATCGGCGGGAGTTTTTCGCATCCGCCGGAATTCCAGCCGCAATCAACGAAATGAACCAAGCCCCGCGATATCAGGGTCCGGTAAGAGGCGGGGATTTTGTCGGCATCGAGTTCCGCCCGGAAATCGAGTTTATCCGGATGCTTGGCATCGTGGCATTTCACGCAATGGGCATCGAGCACGGGCTGGACGACTTTTTCAAAGGAAAAAGGCACGGCGCCCCATGACGGCGGTTCGATGTCGCGGACGATTTGCGCCGTGGGACGTCCCTTCTCCGGCGGCGCCATCTGCCGGCTTTCGTGGCATCCAATGCAACTGCGTTTTTCGCCCGGCTGCAAGTGCACGACGCTGCGCATTCGCTGAAGTTCGTTGAAATCCTTGTCGAGCACCTCGAAATAGAAGACACGTCCGGACGGCGCCTTGAATCGGGCGCTGCCGTCCTCGTCAACGGGCACGAGCCCGAGCGAGGTCTTGGCCACATACGCGGGCCAGCCGCCGGGGCCGCTGACCTTGTCCACGGGCGAGGCGTAAAAGTTGAAGAAGGCTTCGTGGTCCTTGCGATACTCGCCGTTTTCAAGCGGCATGAGCCGGTGCCGGACCTCTTCGACGACGCGCAGGTATTTCACCGCTCCGCGCGGCACGGCAGGCGCCAGTCCCGCATAAACATCCGTGAGGGTGAACTCGCCCGGTTCATCTTCCGCGGCGGCCTCCGCGTCTTGCAACGCAGGCGGGGCCGAAACCGCGCGAAACGGCGTCGGGCACATGCAGTCGAGCCCTTCCGGGTCCAGGGTTTCGGGGTCCATGTAAAGCAATTCCCGGTTGCCGTGGCGATCGATGAGGTAAATACCGAATTGTTTTCGCGGGGCGTGCGATACCAGGAAATAATCCCGCGAAACCGGATACGGTTCGCGAAAACATTCCTCCAAAGGCGGCGCGCCCGGCCATGGCACTTCGGGGGTAAGGCACGCGATGGCCTTTTCATTGAATCGGCCCTTGCTTGTGTCGAGCAGCGCAATGGGGCCGTTCAGATCGCCGAAATGGGATATCAGGGTGCAAACGATTTCCTTCGTGCCGGGCACTTCGCGCCCGTTTGCGTAGCCGTTCGGCTGGATGATGTCGTTGCCGAAGACGAGTTCGGGATGGCGGCCGTCCGGGCGGATGGCCCAGAGCGTATGGCCGAAGTCCGCGCCCTTGTCCACATATTCCCAGCGGGTCCAGATGATGCGCCCGTCGTTCATGACGGACGGGGCCCATTCGGTAAGATTCGCGAGCGACACCGGACGGATGTGGCCGCCGGCCGCGTCCATGCGAAACAACACCGACGATTGCGGCCGCCAGCAGAACACGCGGCATGCGCAACGCGTCGAGATGAACGCAAGATCGCCGTTCGGCAACGGGCACGGCCAGAAATCGTGGAATGGCCCATCCGTGATTTGTTTGAGGTCCGATCCGTCTGGTTTCACGGACATGATGTGATAGTAGCCCGGCTCTGAGTCCCGGTATCCGAAATACACCATGGTTGCATCGAAGTTCGCCGCCGGATTGCGGGCGATTCCGCGGCCGGCATCGAACAACCGCGTAAACGCGGCTTCTTCGGGAACAAGGCCGGCGCCTTCTTTCCACGGCGTGTGCATGAGGTAGATCCCGCCGCCGGGACGGAACGCCGCGTCGAAGTAATCGCTGTAATTGTGCGAGGGCCGAAAGGCGTGGCGCTTGACGAAAAGGATCCGGCCGAGGGACTTGAGATCGGGATCGCGGAACATCAATTTACGTTTTGCCATGCGCGCTTCGGCCAACAGATCGCGGGCGTCCAGTTTTTCGCCCCTCTGCCTTGCCCTCAAGCAGGCCAACCGTGCGCGTTCGGCTTCCACGGTGATTCCCTTGGCGGCGAAACGGGCGATCATGTCTTCCATCAACGCCAACGTGCGTTCAAGGGGATCGTACCGAAACAGATGAAGGGCGAATTCATGCCCGGATTCGTCGCGCGCCTTGAAGTCGAATTGCGGCCCAATCGGTCCCTGTTCGCCGATCACCGGAATGTCGGCGGCGCGACCGGATTCCAGAGCCAGGGATTCGAATCCGGGGACGTTTGTGGCGAGCGTGGCGGCGGCATGCAGGACAAGACGGATCGCGAACGCCGCGCGATCCGGCGAGGCCGTCTCCGCGATGGCCATGGGGGAAAACGCGAACGTCACCGGCCGTCCCATCGCGCCGACGTGCTTTCCTCCCATGCCGAGTCCGACGCGGATCCCAAATTCGACCGCACCGGGAAACAGGGATTGCGGCAGGCGGAACTCGAATCGCGCCGGATTCCGGGCGAAGGTTCCTTCGACGATGCGGCTCGACGCCAACTCAATCTTGTCGCCTGATTTTCGATAGGTGTTGAACGTGAGTTGGCCGTCCGCGTATTCAAGCACGCCGCAATCGTTGCCGGCGCCGTCCGAAATCACGGCCAGACGGCGGCCCAACAGGCGGTCCGCCTCAACAGCGAAGAGAAAATCCGCGTCCATGCGGCAAGCCCATACACGGAAACAGACCAAGGGACCGTTATCCCAATCGTACGGAGACGCGACACGGACCGTTCCCTGGGATGCCGCCACACGCCAGTCCGAGAGATCCGAAAGCGCCGGCAAGGGCAGAACATCGTCGCCCGCATGCCGGGGGTATTCCTCGACGCGCCCGTTGTAGGGCACAAGCGCGGGGCTGAGATCCGCGCGGCCATGGGTTTTCAGCCAGGCGTGTTCCTCACCGAGAAACGACGCGCGCACCGGGTCGTTTCGGGGGATGAAAACGGCCGGGTCCGGCGCGTCCGGCGTGGAAGGAACCACAGCGGAAGGCGCATCGCCCTGCGTGCGCGCAGACACCTGCCTGACGGTTGTCCATTCGCGGCCGTCGAGTGAAAGCCGGACCTCGAATTTCACGGGAACGCGGTCGCGAAACACGCCGTTCCGGTCGCGCGAGAACACCACCCTTGCTATCTCCGCTGGTTCCGGCAGGGCGATCTGCGCCCACTCCTCGCCTGTCCCTCCTGCAATCCAACTCCGCGCATTGCCGTATTGGCCGTCGTTCAGATGATGAATCGCGTGAATCGAATACCCGGTTATGCACGATGAAGCCGAGGCGGCCGCGCCCGGGCCAAGCGCAAGATTCGCCTCTTGAGGAGGAAAAGGCGGGGTATGCGGCGAGGTGTCCGCGGAGGCGTCAGGTCCATAAATCTCCAACTCGTCAATACAGGCTTGGCTTCCGTCGTTCACCGCCTGAATCACGAACCGCACATACTGTGCCGGCTGCGCAGGGAACACAACCTCGTTCGCCTTGTCCGGAACAATAACCGTATCGGCCTGAACACCCGCCGCAACGATGCACATCCACCACAACAACGCAACCCGGCATTTCATCTCGCATACCCTCGCCTGCTTGGAGGTTATGAAAATTCAACGATTGCGTATCGCCGGCATCCGCCGCCATCAACGGCGTCGCTACCGAAGCCGATTTTGGCCCGCCAAACCTGGCGATACGGCCCGCCATTCATTTCTTCAACCGTCTTCAACCAACCTGCGCCGTCTCCAAGCGAGCCTGTCTTCCCATTCGTACAGCAAATGACGCCGCCTCGTCAAGAAAGTGTCGGACGTCTTGTCGCGCAAAGGTCCGCCGGTCGTGTATGATTTCCGCCGGATGCGCACATTGGAGGATGCCGCGGTGGCTGACCTTGGAAAACTAACCGGATGGTTGCTCGTTGCCTTGGCCCTTGCCGGTTGCAATGGCGGCAATAACGGCATGGTCGAGGTAACCGGGCAGATTGAAGCCGTCAATGTCGCCGTGGGCTCGCGCGTGGGCGGGCGCGTAAGCGAGGTGCTGGTAGAAGAAGGGGCGCGCGTCAAGCAGGGCGACATCCTCGTAAAACTCGAAACCGATGAGGCCGAAGCCGCCATCGCCGCGGCGCGGGCGCGCCTCGCGCAGGCGGAAGCGACGCTGGCCAAGTTGGAAAACGGCGCCCGCCCCGAGGAAATCCGACAGGCCGAGGCAGCGGCCGCACGGGCCGAAGCCCAGTATCAGATGGCGCAGAAAGGATCGCGCCGGCAGGAAGTGCGTGCAGCCTCGGCGGCGGTGGACGCCGCGCGCGCCGCCCGTGATGAAGCCCAAACGGAATTTGAACGCGTAAAGAAACTGCGAGAAGGATCCGCCGCGTCCGAACAGCTTTACGATCGGGCCGCCCATGCGCTCGAAGCAGCCGAGGCCCAGTTGCGCACCGCCACGGAACGGCTCGATATCGCCGTCGAGGGTGCGCGATCGGAAGAAATCGCCATGGCGAAAGCCGCCTACGAGCAGGCGGCAGCCGCTTGCGACCTCATCAAGAACGGCGCGCGCAAGGAAGACATTGACGCGGCGCGCGCGGTGCGCGATGCTGCTGCAGCCGATGTGCAGCGCGCGACAATCGCCGCGAAAGAAATGGTAGTCGTATCGCCCCGGGATGCCGTGGTCGAATCGCTCGACATTCACCCCGGCGATATCGTCAAACCGGGCGCGGTAGCGTCGCTGGTCGATCCCGAAGATTTGGAAGTCCACATCTACGTCTCGGCGTTTACGCTCGGGAAATTGCGCATCGGCGAAAAAGTCGTGCTGACCGCGGATGCCTACGGCGACGAGAAGTTCGAGGGCACGATCGCCCAAATCGCCAGCCAGGGCGAGTTCACCCCGCGCAACCTTCAGACCAAGGAGGAACGCGCCCAGCAGGTCTTCGGCGTCAAGGTGAAACTCGATTCCGCCGGCGGCAAACTGCGCGCAGGAATGACCGTGACGGCCCATCTGCCGGCGCATGCCGCGGAGTAGCGCGACATGGCGCCCGCGATCACAACCACCGGGCTGACCCGCCGCTTCGGATCGTTCACGGCGGTTGACCACGTGGATCTCAATATCGAGGAAGGCGAGATTTTCGGTTTTCTCGGTCCCAATGGGTCCGGCAAGACCACGCTGATCCGGATGCTGTGCGGTTTGTTGCGGCCGTCGGCGGGCAGCGCCACCGTCATGGGCTGCGACACCGTGCGCGACAGCGAGGCGGTCAAGCACGAAATCGGTTACATGTCCCAGAAATTCAGCCTCTACACCGATCTGACCGTCATGGAAAACCTCACGTTCTATGCGCGGGTCTATGGCATTCCGCGGCATGAACGAAGGAACCGCATCGAGGACGTCATCGGAATCGTCGGCATCGGCGATTACCGCAAACGGCTCGCCTCGGAATTGTCGGGTGGCTGGAAGCAGCGCTTGGCGCTTGCCTGCGCGCTGGTGCATCGTCCGCGTATGATGTTTCTTGACGAACCGACCGCCGGCATCGATCCGGTGGCCCGGAGGGATTTGTGGAACCTCCTGTTCGATCTGGCCGGACAGGGCTTCACGTTTTTTGTGACGACCCACTACATGGACGAAGCCGAACGGTGCAGCCATATCGGCTATATTTACTTCTCGAAATTGATCGTGTGCGGCACGCCGGGCGACCTCAAGCAACTGCCGGATGTTACCCCCGCCGGAATGCAGCGTCTCGAAATACGATGCCCCCGCGCGCCGTATGCGATGCGTATGCTGAACACTTTCGAGTACGTCCAGGATGCCACCATTTTCGGCGACGTGCTGCATGTGCTGGCTTCGATGGGCGCGGAAGATCGCATTGCACACGACTTGGCCGGCGGCGGATTCGAGGGCGTCGAGGTGCGCCCGATCAAGCCGACGCTCGAAGACGTGTTCGTTACCTTGACCCGAAGCAGGGATCTGGAAAGAAATGGCCAATAGCATTGCGGGCGCTCGAACCAACGGATCCGACAGATTTGACCGATCAGACGGATCCGACGGATCTCTTATTGATTGGAGCCTGATGTCTTGTTTAAAGGACTGACCAGCATCGTCTACAAGGAAACCATCCACGTCTTCCGGGATCCGAAGACGCTGGTGCTGATGCTGCTTGTTCCGAGCATTCAACTGACCGTGTTCGGCTACGCGATCGATCTCGACATCAAGCACATTGCCACGGCGGTCTACAATCTCGACGGCCGCCAGCAAAGCCGAGAACTCGTGGACGCGTTTACCAACACGGGCACTTTCGACGTCACGGAAACGCCGCAATCCGACGCGGCGTTGTTCGAGTCCATCGTGGCGGGCCGGGCCCAAGTCGGCATCAAAATTCCGCCGGACTATACCGACAAACTCCTTGCGGGCGAAAGCGTGGCCGTGCAAGTCCTCGTGGACGGCAGCAATTCCAATGTCGCCATGCAGGCGCTCAATGTGAGCAACGCAATCGCCTTGCGACGTTCGCTGGCCATCGCGGGCCGGACAGTGGGCATGGACCAAGTCCCGATTGAAGCGCGCACGCGCGTGCTATTCAATCCCGACATGAAAACGGCCAATTTCATGGTGCCGGGGCTTGCCGGCCTTGTCATGCAACTGGTCACCATGATCCTCACCGCGTTCGCCATCGTGCGCGAAAAGGAAAACGGCACGCTCGAACAACTCATGGTGACGCCGGTTTCGCGATTCGGCCTTATGCTGGGCAAACTTATCCCGTTTTTTGTCATAGGCGGATTCGAAACGGCGCTTGTCCTTGGGCTTATGCGGTTCCTGTTCGGCGTGCCCATTCAAGGAAGCCTTGGGTTGCTCGCGTTGTTCTCGGCGCCGTTCTTGTTCACGGCGCTGGGCTTCGGACTTCTTGTTTCGATCCTTTCAACAACACAAATTCAGGCCGTCCAAGTCGCTTTTCTAATCATTCTTCCGTCGGTGCTCCTGTCGGGTTTCATCTTTCCGCAGGAAACGATGCCCACGCCGATTTACGTCCTTGCACAAGGCATACCCCTGACGTATTACATCCGCATCCTGCGCGGGATCATCATTCGCGGCGCAGGCTTCGCCGAACTCTGGCAACCCGCGCTTATCCTGGTCGGCATGGGTGTCGTCCTTCTCACGATTTGCGCGATGCGTTTCCGGAAAACACTTTCATAAGAGGGGCTTTTTCCGATAGAATGACAATTGGCGATCGGCGCCAGAATAGCCAAAAACGAGGGCAAATCCAATGAATACGGACACGGACAAATTATGGCACCATTTGGCGGCCGCCAACGTACTCGAATTACTGGAAACCGATGCCGAGCACGGACTCGATGCGGCCGAGGCGGCCCGGCGGCAGGAACGCCATGGACGCAATGCGCTTACCCCTTCAAAAGGCCAAAGCGCCCTTGTCCGTTTTTTGCTGCAATTCAACCAGCCATTGGTCTACATCCTGCTGGCGGCTGCCCTGATTACCGCGGGATTACAGGAGTGGATCGATTCGGGCGTCATTTTCGGCGTCGTCCTGGTCAACGCAATCATTGGATTTGTCCAGGAGTCGAAAGCCGTCAAGGCCATTCAGGCGCTGGCCCATGCGATGACAAGCGATGCGACGGTGATTCGCGGAGGAGAAAAAAAGACGATTCCCGCCGCGGAATTGACTCTGGGCGACGTGGTCGTGCTGCAATCCGGCGACAAGGTGCCCGCCGATCTGCGGTTGTTGCACTCGCGGGAATTGCAGGTTGACGAATCGGCGCTTACCGGCGAATCGGTCCCGGTCGAAAAACACACACGCGAACTCGAACCCGACACCGTGCTCGCCGATCGCAACAACATGGCCTATTCGTCAACCCTGGTCACATACGGAACCGGCCGGGGCGTGGTTGTCGCCATCGGGGATCATACGGAAATCGGCCGGATCAACGAGTTGATCGCGTCCGCCGATGTCCTCGCCACCCCCCTGACCAAGCGCATCGCGCATTTCAGCCATGTGTTGCTGTACGTGATATTGGCCATGGCCGCCGCGACCTTCGCGGTGGGCCTGCTGCGCGGCGAGGCATGGCTCGACATGTTCATGGCTGCCGTGGCGCTTGCCGTCGGCGCCATTCCGGAGGGATTGCCCGCCGCCATGACCATTACCCTGGCCATCGGCGTGTCCAAGATGGCCCGGCGAAACGCCATCATCCGCAAATTGCCCGCGGTCGAAACACTGGGCAGCACGACGGTCATCTGTTCGGACAAAACCGGCACCCTCACCCAGAACGAAATGACCGTCCAGCAGGTTTACGCCGGCAACACGACCTATTTTGTGTCGGGTGTGGGCTATGCGCCGGAAGGGACGCTTTCCACGGAAAACGCCGATCATGTGGATGCCGGAACAAACACGGCGTTGATGGAGTGCCTCCACGCGGGAGCGCTTTGCAACGATTCCCGCGTGAACAAGACCGGCGACGGCTGGCGCATCGAGGGCGATCCCACCGAAGCCGCCCTGATTACGGCGGCGCGCAAGGCGGGGATTGATCCGCAAACGCTGCAACGCCGATTTCCCCGCGTTGACGCCATTCCATTCGAATCCGAATATCAGTACATGGCCACACTCCACCATGCGGACGAGGGAAAAAACCGAATCGTTTACATGAAAGGTTCGGTCGAAAGCATCCTTTCGCGTTGCACAACGGCGATGAATGCATCGGGCCAATCCGTCGCGTTGGATCCGGCGGCAATCCATGCGCAGGTGAACGCCATGGCCTCGCGCGGCCTGCGGGTGCTGGCATTTGCGCGGCTCGACATGGCGCCCGGAACGAATGACATCCGTCATGAGACCGTCCGCGGGAACTTGACGTTCCTTGGGCTTCAAGCCATGATTGATCCGCCGCGTCCCGAAGCCGTCGCCTCCGTTCGCGCATGCCGGCGCGCGGGCATCGAAGTGAAGATGATTACGGGCGATCACGCCGGCACCGCAGTCGCCATCGCCCGCGAAATCGGATTGGGACGCAGCGGCGAAACCGGGACGCCGCCCTCCGCGTTGACGGGCAAGGAACTGGCCGCGCTTTCCGATGCGGAACTGGCCGCGGGCGCGCATGAAAATTCCGTGTTCGCCCGCGTGGCGCCTGAACAGAAACTCCGGCTGGTGCAGGCGCTTCAATCCAGGGGACATGTAGTCGCCATGACAGGCGACGGGGTGAACGACGCGCCGGCGTTGCGGCAGGCCGATATCGGGGTGGCCATGGGCATCACGGGCACGGAAGTCGCCAAGGAAGCCGCCGACATGGTCCTGACGGACGATAACTTCTCCTCGATCGAGGCGGCGGTCGAGGAAGGCCGGGGCGTTTATGAAAATCTGGTGAAGTTCATTACATGGACCCTTCCCACCAACCTCGGCGAAGGGTTGGTCATTCTCGCGGCGATCATCGCAGGCCAGACCTTGCCAATCCTTCCCGTTCAGATCCTGTGGATCAACATGACCACCGCCGTTTTGCTGGGCTTGATGCTCGCTTTTGAACCCAAGGAACCCGGCATCATGGCCCAGCCTCCCCGGGATCCCGGCAGCCCGATTCTAACCAAAACACTGCTGGTCCGCATCATGCTCGTCGGCTTCTTGTTGTTGGCTGGGGCATTCGGTATGTTCGAATGGGAGATGTTCCAGGGCGAATCCGAGGCCAAAGCCCGGACCGTCGCGGTCAATGTGTTCGTTTTTGGCGAACTCTTTTATCTTTTCAATTGCCGCTCGTTGCGTTACTCGATGTTTCGGCTGGGCGTGTTTTCCAATCCATGGATACTGGTTGGCGTTTCGATCATGACCATCCTGCAAGTCATGTTTACCCACCTTCCCTTTATGAACCGGCTTTTTGGCAGCGAAGCCATCGGTGTTGCAGAATGGGCCGTCGTCATTGCGACGGGATTCGTCGTCTACTGCGTTGTGGGGCTTGAGAAATGGATGCGTGTCAAAACGTCTTCCATCCCGGACAAGCCTCCCTTGGCCAATGGCGCATGAATGCCCGGCGGATAATGCCATGACCAAATACCGGTGGGTGGATACGCACTGCCATTTGCAGCATGAAGCGTTCGACGCCGATCGCGACGCCGTATTGGAACGCTCGCTGGCGGAACTGGATTGGATTGTGGTCATCGGCGACAGCGTCGCTTCGAGCGAACGGGGCTGCGGACTGGTTCGCGCGGGCGTTTACGCCACCGCCGGCATTCATCCGCATGAAGCGAAACACGCCGATGCGGCCGCGCTGGCCGCCATCGAAGCCATGGCGCGGCGCGAAAGAGTCTGCGCGATCGGCGAAATCGGACTCGATTATCACTACGATTTCTCGCCGCGCGCGGACCAACGCCGCGCATTCGCCGCACAACTGGACATGGCCGCCCGGCTCGGCCTGCCTGTCGTCATTCACTGTCGCGAGGCGGAAGACGATCTCGCGGCCATCATTGAGTCCGCATCCTCGAAACCGTGCGGTGTCATGCACTGTTTCGGCGGCGACGCCGCATTTGCCGGACGCTGCTTGGATTGGGGATTGTATGTTTCCTTCGCGGGAAACGCGACCTATCCAAAAGCGCAGCCGTTGCGCGAGGCGGCGGCCGTCGTTCCGGTCGAACGCCTGCTGGTCGAAACCGACAGCCCCTATCTGGCGCCGCAGCCGCTACGCGGCAAGCGGTGCGAGCCCTTGCATGTGCGTTACACCGGCGAAGCCGTCGCGCAAATCAAGGGCATCCCGCCGGAAACCCTGGCGGGACATATCAGGGAAAACGCCATGCGCGCGTTACGGCTCAGTGTGCCGCCCCCATCTGCCGGAACATGAAATAGGCCGCGCCCACAAGACAGAGTCCCGCCCAGACAAAATCCCACTTGAGTTCCTCGCGCATGTACGCCACGGAGAAAACGGCAAATACGCCCATCGTGATGATTTCCTGCAGCACCTTGAGCTGCGCCAGCGAAAAAAACTGAAACCCGATTCGGTTCGCGGGCACTTGCAGGCAATACTCGAAAAAAGCCACGCCCCAACTCAGCGCGATGACCATTGGCAAAGTCTTGTGCCGGAAATCCTTCAAATGACCATACCACGCATAGGTCATAAAGAAATTTGAACACACCAACAACACTATTGTAGACAATCTGCTCATCGAATCGGCCTTTGGGAAGAATTCCTTTGGGGAGGGAATCTTACAAAACCGGATGCGCAGCCATCAAATGTTTGGCGCGAACCAACCGCAATGGCCTTAGTCTTGGGCTTCAAACGCGCGAAGATCCCCGTCGCTGTTGAAATTTTTCCAGATGTCCCGCAATCTGTCGGGGATATCGGCCGTGTAAACGTGCGGAAAATCAACCAGGGATCGGGGGCCGTCAACTTTCTCGATGAAGGAGGCCGCGCGAAAATCGTACAGGGCAAACAGCGGTTCGACCCGATCGGGACCGCTCCAGGGCATGACAGCCCAGCGTCCGGGGGCGCGATGTCCCAGTAGCCATGCGACGGCCTCTGCATTGACTAAAGGCATGTCGCAGGCCACGAACAACCAGGAAGCCAGCGGATCCCAGCGCATGGCCGCGCGCATGCCCGCTATCGGACCGGAACTCCCGGCCGCATCCGCCAGGCGCGGCAACCCGTGCAGGGCCGGGGGCAATTCGCCTTTCCCCAAGACAACAACGGAATCCGCATGTCCGGCGAGGGATGCGGCGATGCGCTCCATCCAGGTTGCGCCGCCCTGTTCGATCAGATGCTTGGGCCGGCCCATGCGGGATGATTGGCCGCCGATAAGAATGCCCGCATGCACGGGAGCGCCGAGCCATTGTTTTTCCATCCAGGAATGGATAAAGGCATAAATGCGTTCCAGGCGCGGATCGGCGCGCTTCAGATCCATGATGGCGTCGCTTGCTTCCGGCGGCGGCGGATCGTCCGCTTCGCCCCGCAGCCAAATCTTCGCCTGAATCGGGGTCTTTTTGTGCCCTTCCACCAACACCAGATCGTGCGACTTGAGCAGATGGATCGCGGCGGCTTCGAGGTCCCATGCGCGTTCCGGCGGCACACGAAGAAAGGCCTCGTTGGGTCCGTGCGCGATGACCGTCGCGCCCGCCTGGAAAAACCGGTCGCTGTCCTTTCCGGGACGATCCACGTGCAGGCCATGGGTGTCGTGTTTGATCACGGCGACCGTCAACCCGTCGGCGATCAAACGCGGAATCAGTTGTTCGATGACCGTCGTTTTCCCCGAACCGCTGTATCCCGTGATCAGCAGCACCGGCAAGCGCGCCAAGACGTTTTCATCCATAGCGCGACCTCCATTGAAATCGGCCGGACAGCACACAATCGGCGCCAACGATCTTCATGTTCATTCACTCTGCGTTCCGGCAACCGATACCACCGTGGACACGGCGGTCATACGCCGGGCGGCCGCCGTCAACACCGTGCCCGCAATCGTTCCAATCACGAATCCATTGGGCACGGCGGCGGCCAGTATACCCACCAGCACGGCCACCTTCCAGCCGAGGGGGTCGTCGGCCAGCGTTTTCAGGCGGGCCATCAGGACAAAGCCCTCGCGCGCCAGGATAACCCCCAGAATCGGCAGCGGGAAAAACGCGAGCACATTGTGCGCCCCCAATGAAATGGCAAGACCAAGGCCCAGATAGAAGGCGCCGTACAGGATGACCGAGCCGCCTGTCCGGCCGCCAAGCGCGTAGTGGCCCGCCAAGCCGCCCGAACCGTGGCACACCGGAACGCCGCCGACAAGCGCCGCGACGATATTGAACAGCGAATAGCCCATTCCAATCTTGCGGACCGTAATCCCGCGTTCGGGAAACCAATCCTCCGCGAGTTGTTGGGTGGCAAGGATCGAATTGCCCAGTGAAAGCGGTATCTGTGGCAAGGCGAGCAGCAGGAATCCTGTCCAGACGTCGCTTGGCAAAGGAATGCGCCAACTGTCGGCAATGCCGGATACGGTCCACTTCGTAGAAAACGGCACGCCTCCCCAAAGAACCGCACCGGCGCCTAAAACGATCAAGAGCACGCCCACGGGCACACGGGTTTGGCCGGCCAAGGAAAGCATGAGCGCGGCGGCGGCCAAAGCCAGCAGCCAGCCCTCCCAACCCTGGCCGCCCACGTATTGTTGCAACGCCAGCAGGCACAGTTTGAGGCCCAAACCGAACTGGATGCCGCGCACCACGGATCCCGGGATCAACCGCGCGAGCGCCTGCAACCCTCCGGAAAGCGTCAGCACCAACATGGCGAGGCCGATCGCCAAGCCCGAACCCACGATGATATTGTACGAAATGCCTTGGGCGATCACTAGCACGGCCACCGCTTTCAGGGGCTGGATCGCCATCGGTATCCGGTAGATCCAGCCCGATGCCATCTGCAATACGCCGAAGACGATCAATACCCGCACGGGCGGCATGCCGGAAACCATCAACATGCCCGCAAGAAGCGGAAGATCCGTTCCGATATCGCCAAATGCGCCCGACCATTCCCGCAATCCGAAGGAAATACCGCTTCTTTGGCTTCGGGATTTCACGTCCATTGTTTTCGCGCATCCAGACACGCCTTATCCTCCGACGTTCGCCATACAATCGGTGCCGGTTTGAAACATTGCACCCTGTTTCATGGCAAACGCCCTGCCGATACTCCGGGCCAGCAACGAATGGTCTCCACGGGCCGCAACCGACAGCGCCGCCGCAAGCGGAAGACGGCGCCCACGGGCAAGGCATCCAATCAGTTCGCCGCCCACCGTGATTCGCACGCGGCGGCAGCCGCCGCAAAATGGGTGGCTGGCCGGCGAAATGAATCCGCAGACGGTGGCGCGGCCGCTTGCATCGGACACTTTCCAGTTTCGACTGCTCGAATCTTGCGCGTCAATCATGGGCTGCCACAAACAACAATCCCCGAGCCGTTCCCGAACCTCGTCCGAAGAGACGAATCGTTCATGAAATTCCGTTCGCGCCACGCCGATGGGCATCAATTCGAGAAAACGGACATGGCAACCGGTTTCCAATCCGAACCGCAGGATATCGCTCACTTCCCCGTCGTTGATGCCGCGCATGACGACCATGTTCAACTTGATGGGACGAAGATCCGCGTCCATGGCGGCCCGAATGCCCCGCAGCGTTGCTTCCAGCCGGCCGCCGTGCGTGATCCCGGCAAACACACCGGGACGCATCGAATCCAAGCTGATGTTCACACGATGAAGACCGGCCTGCCGAAGGGCGATCGCCTTTCCGGCCAGCAACTGGGCATTTGTCGTCAGGGCGATGTCGGGTATGCCGAGATCGGCGGCGGACCGTATCATGGACACGATGTCGCGGCGAAGCAGCGGCTCTCCGCCGGTAAAGCGCAGTTTACGAATGCCGAATTCGTCGTGAAGCGCATGCAACAGCAACCGGATCGCTTCGGCGTCAAGCGCCGGGCCGGAACATGGCGGCATGCAGCCGCCTTGCGGTAGACAATACCGGCATCGAAGCTGGCATTGTTCCGTGACGGAAAGCCGCACCGCGAGATCGCGAAAAACGCCGCCGGTCATTCAGCCTCCTCCTCTGCCGATGCGCGTTCAAGCGCATCCAGCAGCGCCTCCAGATGGCCGCCCATCTCCGCGACCGCGGCGGAGCCCGCGCGGATCGCCTCTCTGGACTGGATAAAGGGCGCGGGTTGGATTTCGTGTCCGCAGTTCTCAAGCATGGCCTCAATGCCGTCTGCGGTGTATTCGAGATGGAATTGGAGACCCGCCACATGTCGGCCATATGAAAAAGCCTGATGGGCGCATGCTTCCGAGGCCGCGGTATGGATGGCTCCGGGGGGAATGTCGAAGGTCTCGCCGTGCCAGTGAAATGCCGGAAAAGTCGCGGGCAGCGCGTTGAACGGCGCTGATGTCCGTCCGGAATCCGTCAGCGCGACCGGAAACCAGCCGATTTCCTTGTGGGCGTTTTTGTGCACCTTTCCGCCGAGCACTTCGGCGATCAATTGCGCGCCGAGGCATATCCCAAGGACAGTGCGGCCGAGTCGGATCGCCTCGCGGATAAACGCCTTCTCCTGCGCCAGCCAGGGATAGTCCTGTTCGTCGTGGACGCTCATCGGGCCGCCCATGATCGCCAGCCAGTCAATCTCGCGGGGATCCGGCAGGGATTCGTTCAGCCAGAAACGCGTTTTCGTGACGGCGAAGCCTTTTCGGACGGCCCACGGCTCGATGGCGCCGGGCCCTTCAAAGGGAACATGCAGCAGGAAGTGCATCCGCATCGAATCAACTCCCGGCCATTCCCAGCCCGGCCTCGACGCGGCACGCGGCCGGCGCGCAGTCGTTCGTGGCGTGTTCCGTGCCAGCGTTTTCCACGCTTTCAAGCAGCAGCGTCGCCGCTTGCGCGAGATACGGGATCGCGCCTTCCGAGAGCCGCTCGGCCAAGGGTTGAATGATTGGCGCCAATTGAACCGTGATGAATTGTCGGGCCGCATCCCGTGTGATTTCGGCATGCTCGATATCGCCCCGCGCAACGGCATACGCTTCCTTTAGGCGCAGATAGGCCACGAAACCCGTTTCGATCGCGACATGATCCGGCGCTTCGCAAAGTGCCGGCAAATAACCGAACGCCTGATATTGTGCGGCCAGTTCCGCGAGCCGCTGGCCGGGTTGAATGGCCCGATCGTACGTCACG
This sequence comes from Candidatus Hydrogenedentota bacterium, assembly GCA_035450225.1. NCBI lineage: Bacteria > Pseudomonadati > Candidatus Hydrogenedentota > Candidatus Hydrogenedentota bacterium. The sequence continues at coordinate 22,877 of DAOTMJ010000021.1, read as the reverse complement.
GCGCGGGGGCTGGCCGGACCGCCGGGACCCAACGTGCCGTGGTACAGCCCGGGCGATGCTTCTTCGATGGCCAACGCCGCCACAGCCTGATAATCCGGATCGCCGATTTCGCGGGCGATGTTTTCGACCTGTTCGCGCCAAGTGCCTTCCGGCGGTTCGAATAACAGGCCGAGCAGCCGCCAGCGCGCGGCATCGCGAAACAGGTTTTCGATTGAAACTTCACTCTCCGGCGCTTCCATCATGGCTTTTTACCCGTGAACGCCAAGGGCGCCCAATCCGTGCGCATCTTACGCGAACCGACTTCATCCTTGCCGCCGTCCCAGATCGCGAACGCCACTTGCGATAGTGCGGGTCCGAGCACGGGAACGGGCAGCGGACGCACAATCACCACGGTCCAACCCTTTGCGGTACGTTGACCGCGCCCCGTGGACTGTACCTCGGCCGGGTCAACAGGCGTCAGGCTTCCCGGTCCTTCGGCGATCAAGTCCTGCACCGGCGCGTTGGGCGGGGCATCCATCTGGCTGCCTTCGGCATGGGACGGGGCGTAACGGGCGGCGGCGGCGGCCTTCACGGCGGGATCTTTTTCCAGGACAGGCGCCTCGAATGGGTAATGGTCCGGCGTCGCGTTGGGATACAAGTCCTTGAGCGAACCGAGGCGTCCGTCAGCGACGGCCTGCCAGAATGCGCGCCAGAAGGTGATGGCCACGGGCTTGCCCGGTTCGCCCATTTGGGCGGACGGCGCATCCGCACCCGTGCCGGCCGGCATTTGCACCGCGCAGGCATCGCTGAAATGGGCCGACTGCGGCAAATCGTTGGGTGTGGCGTCATCCCATTCCAGCCGAAAAGCCACTTGGCGCCCGTCCGTCAGAGCCTTGACGCGAACTTCTGGCACGGAAGGTTTCGTCAAACCCGGTTCGACCACATCCTGCGGGATGAGCGCCGCCGGAAATGCCGCCACGGCGTCCCATTGGGGATCTTGGGGATCGCCGGGAATCCGATCCGTGTTCACGGCGGTCACCTGCGTGGGTATGGCTGGAGCGGGCGGCTGCTTCGCGCCGCAACCGGCAGCGCTTACCACCGTCAAAACGGCCCATGCGCTGGATCTCCAAAGGGTCCGAAGAACGGAAAAATACCGCATTAAAACAATCTCCTCAAGGAATGTTCGTGCGGATGACGCCGTACTTGGCGTCAAACGCTTCGCGAACGTGTACTGCTTCCGTCAATGGCACGCGCACGATTTCCGCGCCGGCCGGATCCCATCCGCCGACGGTTTCCCCGTCACGGCGCCATCGGGCCACCAGGTTGCGTGTCGATCCGAAAAGAACCAGTAGACTCGCCAAATCCATGTCGCCCGAAGCCATGCCGCGATAGGCTTCCACCGCGGCGGGCGCGCCCGGTCCGAAAAGTTGCTCCAAGAATCCACGGGGCGCATGGATGGGCGGAATGTAGTAGACGTTCGGTTCGAGGCCCAATTGCGGCAGGAGCGGCAGCGCCACCTTCCGAATGTGGACCAGATAGTCAATCGGATTGTCCGGTTTGGCCTCTTCGGGTTTCGAGAGAAAACCCGCCATGCGTATCTTGCCGATGCAGTTCTCGAAACATTGCGGCTGGAGGCCGCCTTCAATCTTCGGGAAACAGGCGATGCACTTTTCGGAGGTTCCGCCCAAGGCATTGAAGAAGGTTTTTTTGTATGGACATGCGCGGACGCATTCGCGATAGCCCCGGCACCGCTTCTGATCGAGCAACACGATGCCGTCCTCCTGCCGTTTGTAGATCGAAGCACGCGGACATGACGCCAGGCATGCCGGATAGGTGCAGTGATTGCAAATCCGGGGCAGGTAGAAAAACCAGTTCATGTGCGGTAATTGAAGACCGGCGCCACGATCCACGGCGCCCGTGCAGTCGTCCTCGCCGACGTTGGCATAGGCGTAGTCGAGATCGTCGGGACGCCAGCCCAGGACCCGTTCGCCCGCGGGCGCATTTTCGAAGATCGTGCGGCCCGCATAGACGCCGCCCTTCCAGGGTTGCTCTCCGAGCATTTCGAGCAATTTCACGTCCCAGCCCAACGGATAGAACCCGTAGGGTTTCGACTCGACATTGTTCCAGAGCATGTACTCTTGGCCTCGACCGGAGGTCCAGGTAGTCTTGCAGGCCAGGGTGCAGGTCTGGCATGCGATGCATTTATTGATGTCGAATACGGCGGCGAATTGTTTTTTCGGACGATTCTCCGGGTACCAGTAGTCCATTTCCCGATTCAGTTGCCAGTTGAACACGCGCGCCATGATTACAACTCCTTCTTTCCGTCGTCGGAGCCGGCGCGGATGAATCCGCCGGCCAAATACGCCTTCATGGACTCCGTTTCATAGCGCGGCCTGAATCCCAAGGCCGCCGGCCTCCAGAGCGTTTCGCCCTCCATGCCGCCCGGTTCCGCCTTGGTGAATTTGACGATAGCCTCGCGCGGCGCTCCGGTGGGACAATGCACATCAGGCAGGAAGCCTTTTCCGATGGTCTGGCCGAACATTTCCTTGCGCACGAGCGAATCCGTCATCCAAGTAGGCTTGAGCCAGCCGCGCGTGGCCGACTGGTGCGAGCCGGAGCGGAACATCGCCTGGTAGTTCGTGCGCGGGTTCTTCGCGAGGCCGTCCGGGCGCGTCTTGATGCCCTCGACGGATCCGGGCGTCGCGCCATACATGTTGAACCACATGCGTGTGACGCCCCGCGGCGTGCCGGGATAGTACCGCGCACGGCAGATCAGGCGGGAAAACTCGTAATCACGCGCATTGTTCTGCCACCCGCGAAACGGGCGATCTTCCGGATCGCCATCCACCCAGACGTAATCGCCGTCCTCGATGCCCAGTTCGCGCGCATCGTCGGGGTTGATGTCCACATAGCCTTCCGTCACGAAGGGCTTTCGCTTGTCTCGGCGATAGATGTCGCCGAAAGGTCCGAACAGGATGGCGACCATGTCCGTGTCAATCGGCGTCGTATGGGCGCCATGCCGGTATTTCGGGGTGTGGAAGATGAACCGGTAGCCCTCGGCGGCGCGAGGATGGGCGGTGGCGCGGGTTTCCTCCCACGTCAGGACCACATTGCGTCCGCAGCGCGTCTCGCACGAGAGGTCCGTCCGCTCCACGCCGTAAATCTCAGGTCCTGCGGGCCGGATCACTTCGTGTTTGGGCGCGACGATGACGTTGGGTTCATAGAATGTCGAATCCACCGGTTCGCGATGTACGGGCAGATTTTCACCGGCCTCGATGAATTCGTCTTCCTCGCGGTAGAGTTCGAGGCGTCCGCTCATGGTATACCACGGCTTCGAATCCTCGATTTGATCGTACCCCACGACTTTCGGCGAGGTGCGGCTGTTCAGAATCGCGGGGATCCCTTCACGCGCCTTCGCTTCAAGTTCTTCGATCTTGAACCCCTTCGTATTGGTCGAATTATCGAGGATCCGCTGCAAGTACACTTCGACGCGATTCTCCGTTACGAACTTGAACATGTCCTTGAAGCGCGTGTCACCGGTCAGATCTGCCAATTTGCCCGCCACGAGCGCCAGCACTTCGATGTCGCCCAGTGTGTTGAATATCCGCGAAAGCGGCGTGCGGGGAAAGACCTGCAGGAACGGATTGGTAACCGATGCGGTCATGTCGGGATACTTGAGTTCCGCCCACGAGTCCACGCCGAAGACCACGTCGGCCCATTCGCAGGAAGGCGACCACCACCATTCGTTGACGGCGATCATTTCGATGCGCGGCAGCACATTGACGACCGTGTTGTAGTGCCACTTGACGTTGCCGAGGATCGAGTTGGCGTTCGCAAACCACATGGCCTTGGTGGGCGTGGGCATGTGCGTGGAGCCCGTCAGCAGCCGGTTGCCGACCCGGAGGGGATGATCCTCGTGATTGTAATAATGGGCGGATTCGGCCCGCCAATACTGCTTGGGCCGGGCCTTTTTGGCGGGATCCAGTTCGATGTCGAACGGATCCTCGGCGATGTATTGCCCGGATCCGTTGAAAAGCGCCGTCCGGTAGTTGCCCGCATAGGAGCCGACGTTTCCGCCGATACGGCCCACATTGCCCGTCAGCGCGGCCAGCAGGAAAATGGCGCGATCCTTGTTGTCGTTGTTGAAAAACTGGTTGGGACCCATGCCTATCGCAAACAACGTCGTGCCCGGCGCCTGTGCGAAATGCCGCGCCAGCGCCTCGACGGTCGCGGCAGGCGCCCACGTCAATTCCTCGACGGTCTTGGGATCGAAATGGGCGGCATACCCCTTCACGAGGTCGAATACCGGACGGCACGTCACGGTGGACCCGTCGGCCAGCGTAACGTCCAGCCTCCCTTCGAGAAGCGGATCGGCCACCGCGGACAATGCGCCGACCTGATCGCGCGTGATCGGCTTGGGCGCGCCCGCGGCCTGATCCCAGTACACGAAATCGCCCCAATCCGCCCGCATCTTTCCCGGAATCTGCGTTTCTTTCTGCGCGCCGGGCGGTGACGGCGCCTCGCCGTCGGCCAACACCTGGGTCGCGTTGCCCAACGCGGCCAAATCGGATCCGAACACATCCTTGGCGCGAAGGTATTTCAGGTTGTCCATGCGGACCAAGAGCGGCAGATCGGTCCACCGTTTTACATACTCCTTGTCGAACAGATTCTCTTTCAGCAGTACATGCGCGAAACCCAACGCCAAGGCCGGCGTCGTGCCGGGCCGAACCACCACGACGTCGTCGCCCTTGCTGGCCGTGGCCGAATACTCGCAGGCAATGACCACCACGCGGGTGCCCTTCATGCGCGCCTCGGTCAGCCAATGCGCGTCGGGCATCTTGGTGGCGATCCAGTTCATGCCCCAGACCACGACGGTCTTGGCGTGTTCGACGGCGCTGAGATCGAATTCGACGGTCTGCTGGCCGGTGACCATGGGATGCCCGGGCGGCAGATCCGTGTGCCAACTGTAATTGTCGAAACCGCGCGCGCCCAAGGCCTTGTCCGGGCCGACCTTGCGGATCGCGGCGTCGAGCAGGGCAATGGCGTTGGCCATTCGGTACATGCCGAACACGCGCGTGATACCGAGAAGCGGCATGCCTCCGCGCAGTTTGAGGGTCTGGGTGCCGGCCCCTTTGGTCGCCTGGACGGTGGCCTCGTCGTAATGCTGCTCCAGCAGACGTTTCTGTCCTTCCTCGCCCGAATAATTCTCGGCGATGTTCTTGAGTGCGGCGGCGACAATGCCGGCGGCCTCGTCGTGCGGCACGCGGATCCACTCATCGCGTCCCCGATTGAAGAATTGAACGGGCGGCAGGCCGTTGGCCTCGCGCGGAAAACCGGCCTTGAACCATTCCATGAAGCCCGCGCGCACCATGCACTGGTTGACACGGCGATCCCCGTAGAAGCGCCTCGTCAACGCCAAACCCTTTTGGCAGCAGCGCGGATCCCATCGATGGGACATGGTCCGCCCTTCGACGTCCTGTGCTTCGCCATAGCGCATGGTGGGGCCGATTCTTACCAGCACACCCGATCGCACGTACCCGTGAAGCAGGCAGTTGTGCGTGTCGTTCGGCGCGCATAGAAACGTGAACTTGTCGTCGTAGTTCCACAAGTCCCGATAGGCCTTTTCCCATCCGCGATCCGGGTAGGCCGACAAGGGATCGGAAACGGCTTCCAATCCCCATGCGCGGCTGGCCGAGGCCGCCAAGGCCCCGAATCCGGCGGCGGCGGCGTTCGACAGAAATTCCCGGCGCGATAAGCCTTTCTTACTCATTTCGTGTCCTCCCATGAGCGGATAAACCAGACAATGCTTTCGATTTCCCGGGGCGTAAGCGCCGGATGCGTGGGCGAGGCCTGGGCAAATCCCTGCATCTTGGTGCCGCGTCGTCCCTTGGAAATGGTGGTGACAAGGTAGGTGTCGGTGGCGCTCCGCAACAGTCCGGGATCGTTCAGGGCTAGGCCTTCGCCGCCCTCGCCGCCCGTTCCGTGGCATCCCGCGCAATTCGCCATGTAGAGTTCGTTTCCAGGGCGAATGCCGGGCGCAGGGGCGGCGACCCACCGGGCGGGTTTTTCGTCCTCGGGTTCGGGTTGGCCGGCCCGTTCCCGCAGCGCGGTGATAATCGCATCTATTTCATCCGGACGCAGCCCGCCTTTCTTTTCACCCCACGCCGGCATGCGGCGGCCGGGGCGTCCCTGCGTGACGGCCGTCCGGATGAATGCGTCGGGCGCGGCGGCCAGAAAGTCCGAGCCGCCGATGGCGGGATAGGATTTCAGGCCGCGATAGCGTATGCCTTGGCCTTCGGAACCGTGGCACGCCGCGCAAAAACTTGTGAAAAGCGTCCAGCCGTCCGTCGCGAATTCCCGTTCGCCGAGCCGCTCGGTGCGGACGCGATCCTTGGGCCAGAGCGCGGGCGACACGACGCCGCGGCGAAGCGAAAGCAGGTAAAGCGTCAAGAGGTTGGCCTTTTCCTCGTCCAGACCGAGTTCGGGCATCTGCGAACCGGGCACGACGAGTGCGGGCGCGCGAAGGTGGGCCTTGAACCAGTTGGCCAGGGTCCGATCGCCCGGGACATGGCTGAAATCCAGCCGGCTCGCCTCTTTTTCGCCCACGCGGGTTAGGTCGGGGCCTTCGTCGCCGCCCACGCCCGCGACTTGGTGGCAGCCCAGGCATCCTTCGGAATGGAAAAGGGCCTTGGCTGCAATGAGATCCGGCGCGCCCGTGCGCGTCGCGAGGTATTGCTCCAGGACGTTGCGGTCGGATTCGGGAATCGCAGCCGCGGGATCGTATAAGAAACACGTGCCGTGTTCGGAAACGGAGCGAGTCTTTGCCACGGGGCCCTTGATCCCCGTTTCGGAAAGATCCGGCGCATCGTTTTGCGCCGAACCGCCCGCACCGTCAATGCGATGGCATTCCATGCACCGGTACTGTTCGGCCGCGGCTTTCCCTCGTTCGATCATGGCAAGATTGGGCACCCCCACATAGGTGTGGCAGCCACCGCATCCCGCGTAAAGGTGTGGTTTTTCAATGCGCGGAGACGGCCAGTAGGGCACATGGCCATGCGCGTCGTCTTTTTCCGTGGCGCGGCCTTGGCCGCCGTGGCAGGACACGCAACCGAATTTCTCCGGTGGATGCGTGACGAGAAAATCGCCGGGATGGGTTTTGTGCGGATTGGTCTCGGCGGTCATGCGCGGATCGTCCAGGCCGGTGTGGCACGTCACGCAACGATCCACCACATTCAGTTCCGGCAATACATGCTGCACAATCTCGGTCCGAAACTGGGCGGCCAACGCCTGCTCACGCTCGTTGGATGCCTTTTCATTGAGTATTTTGCCGTATTTTCCGCGTTCGAGGCGCCACGTGGCGAAGACGTTTTCACGCAAAGCCGAGATCGCCAGCAGCACGAGCGTGGCCAGGCTGACGATCAACAGCGCCCATTTGATGCGGCGATCCACTTTTTCAACGTTCAAAGCAGTCACGATTTCTCTCCACGGCCGGGTCCGCGCTCAATGCAACGGCCATTGGCTCTTGCTCCAGTAGAAGTCCCAGTTCGGTCCGCGCAGGTTCGTTCCGACGTAGGTCAGAATCGCGAAGCCCACCAGAAAACAGGTGAACAGCGCGATGGCGCCCATCCGCGTCGAGCGTGCGCGCACGACGACCAAAACGGACCACACGCCGTACGCCGCCGTCAGCAGGCTCCCCGGATTGATGAGGATAATGACGATCTGCGGGATATTGGGAAACCAGTTCCGCAACCAGCCGAAGTTTACGGGGACCGCCACCGCGGCCACGGCCAGCGCCGCGCCCACCACGATGGACAGCAGCATGACGCGGATGCCCCGGCTTCCACTGAACCATACGCCCGACGGTTCCCGCTCACGATCCAGGTACGGAATGAGCGCAAGACCGATCACGACGATGGTGGGCACCACAATGCCGCCGACCAGCGCCGAATAGGAAACCATTTCCTGCAGACCGAGAAAGTACCAAGGCGCCTTGGCGGGATTTTCAGGCACGGCCGGATTGGCCAGTTCACGCAGGGGCGCGTCGAACACCAGGCCGAGCGCCACGCATATCAGCATGTTGACCATGAAAATCAGCAGTTCCGCCCGCATCAGATAGGGCCATGCGGGCACGGTTTCGTCCATCGTCTTGCCGGTGTGCGGCGAGGAACCCTTGACCACCGCCATCAGCCCGTAGGTTTTGTCGGGCTGATCCTGCGGGGCCAGCGCCGACGGCGCCATCGTGCCCACACCCTTGCCCGCCGGCGTCGGCGTGCCCGCCGGATGCGCGAGACCGCCATCCTTGCGGATGCGCCATATATGGACGCCGATCACGGCGCCGAACACGATGGGCAGCAACATGACATGCAGCAGGTAAAACCGGGTGAGGGCCTCCTGGCCCACGGTCGAAGCGCCCAGCAGCAACTCCTTCTGGATATCGCCGAGATAGAACGCGGGCGGAAGCCCCAACGCGTGCGCCAGTTCATTCGGTGACGCGGCGATGTTCGCTCCGATCGTGATGGCCCAATACGCCAGTTGATCCCACGGCAGCAGGTAGCCCGTGAAGGAAAACATCAGGGTAATCACGAAGAGCATCATCCCCACCACCCAGTTGAATTCGCGGGGAGCCTTGTAGGCCGCGGTATAGAACACGCGGGCCATGTGAAGGAACGCCATGGCCACCATCAAGTGGGCCGCCCAGCGGTGGATGTTGCGGATGAAGCGTCCCGTGGGAACCACGTAATGGAGATCTTTGATCGAATCGTAGGCAAGATCCGTCGAGGCTTTGTAATAGACCATCAACAGAATCCCCGTAACGGTGAGGATAAGAAATTGCGCCACGAGCGAAACGCCCAGCCCCCATGTCGTCCGAAGCCGCAGCGTGTCCCGATGAATCCGCGTCGCGTGAATGTGGAGAAAGAAATTCCCGAAAACCGTCTGCGATCGCGCGCGATCCGACGTCGGCGCACCGTGCCGGATCAGCGATTCCCGGAAGGTCTGCGGTAATTTCCAGAGATTGTCCAGAAAAGCGCCAAGTCCGTTGGTCATGATCCCTTCGCTCCTCTCATGCCTTGAAAAACCGGTTCGGCGGCGCTTCCCGATCCTTGTCCACGATGAGGCTGCCGTCCGGCGCGTGGGATATTTCGAGCCAGCGCAGCGGACGCGGCGCCGGGCCGCCCACCACCTTGCCGTCATGCGAGAACTGCGAACCATGACAGGGACATTTGAACCCGTCCGGGGATTCCGCGACAATGCATCCGAGATGCGTGCACACCAGCGAAAGCGCCGCCACGCCCTCGTCCGTTGCGACAATGCGCACGTTGTGATCGTGGATGATTTTCACCGTGCCGGGCGGGAACTCCGCGGGATGCCCGGCGCGAAAACGGTGCGACGCTTCGGGAAGCACGCTGGGCTTCGGCAGCCGCGCCATGCCGATGATCGAACCGGCGATGGCGGCCGTGGCCGCTGCGATGCCGGCCCAGTTCAGGAAATCCCGCCTTGGGACTTCCGGAGGGTCTAAACGTCCTGGCATATGCATCTCTCCTCGAAATGAAACGATTCCATCGTAATGGCGCCCGATGGGCACCGGTCGGCGCACAATCCGCATCGAATGCAGCGGGTCTCGTCCTTGAGAATCGCCGAGACATCCAACGTGGAATCCTCTTCCCGCTTTGCGGCCACGATGCGTGCAGCCTCTCCCCCAAGACCATCCGCGGGCACGATGCGCAAACAGGAAACCGGGCACACGTCCACGCATCCCCCGCACAGCAGACAACGGGAACCGTCGAAAATCGTGTTGACGTTGCAGTTCAAACACCGGGAAGCCTCGCGCCGGGCCGCGGCCTCGTCGTAGTTCTGCTCGACAATGCGGTCGTGTCCCTTCAGGCGTTCCTCGACGGGTATCGCCGCCTGTTTGATACGCTGTATCTTTTCGTAGTCCGGTTCACGGTCGAAAGCCGGCATTGGAAAATGCAGTGTCGTGTCTTCAAAGCGGATCGTTCGTCCCGTCAAATGCCGGTATACCGCCCGCGCGACCGCCTTGCCCGAAGCAACCGCATGAATCAGCAGTTTCGGCCCGTGCGCCAAATCCCCTGCCATGAACACATCCGGCGCGGACGTCTCGCCGGTCACGGGATTGCATTCCACCCCCCCGTTCGGCCGCAGCGAAAGCCCGTCGCGTCCGGCGTCAATAAAGCCAAGGTCGTACGATTGCCCTACCGCCAACAGCACGTTGTCGCATGAAATATCGAGCGTCTGCCCGGCGTCGAAAACGGGATTGAAGCGACCCGCCTCGTCGAACACCCGCAGGCATTTCTGAAAACGCACGCCGGTTACCCGGCCCGCCGCATCCTGTAGGATCGCCTGCGGACCCATCCCATGGCACCGAACAATGCCCTCCTCGTCGCCTTCGATTATTTCGACATCGTCCGCCGGCATTTCCTCCAGCGATTCCAGCGAGCATAGATGCACCTGCGCCACGACCGGCTGCCGAAGCGCGGTCCGCGCCGCGTCAATTCCTATCTGGCGCAGGACCGTCCGCCCGACATCGAATGCCACGTTGCCTCCGCCGATGACCACCACCCGGCGGCCCAATTTCGGGGGGCGCCCGACTGCCACATCGCGAAGAAATTCGACGCCGCCGATTACGCCCTGCGCATCAATCCCCGGAACCGGCAAGCGCCGGGAATTCTTCGCTCCCACGGCAATGATTACCGCATCGTGACGGGACCGCAGTTCCGGAAAGGAAATGTCCGCCCCCACACGGCAGTTCGTAACCGCCTTCACGCCCAGCGCCGTAATCACCGCCACCTCGGCCTGTATCACCTCGCGGGACAGACGATACTGCGGCACGCCGACCACCAGCATCCCCGCCAGAAGAGGCTCCATTTCATAAATGGTGACCTCGCAGCCCAACAAAGCGAGGTCGTGGGCCGCCGCCAGACCCGCCGGTCCACCCCCCACGATGCCGACACTTTTGCCGGTTGCGGCGGGAATGTCGCCGCGCATCAGCGATCGCAGCAGGGGCAGGAGTTCTTCCTTCCCCACGCACTCGGCGCCGGAACGATGCCGGGCCGCATCCTTCAGCAAGTCAACAAATCCCTCCGCGCTTAGTCTCCCGGCTTCGGGACCATACCGCTCGCAGGCAAACCGTTTCAGCGCGCGAATCGCCACCGGCCGGTCATAAGAACCCCGGCGGCACGCCGTCTCGCACGGCGCCCCGCAAACACGGCCGCAGATCGAAGCCAGCGGGTTCGGACCCCGCGCTATCAGGTAGGCCCGTTCGTCGTTCCCTTCCGCGATGGCGCGAACATACCCGCGCGCGTCCGTGTGCACGGGACACGCCGCCTGACACTTGATCTGTTCCTTCCAATACTCCGCGGTTGCCGTTCGGATGAACGGCGCGTCGCTCGTCTCGTTCATATCCCTTGCCCGTCCACTGCCTCTCGCCCGGCGGCGCTGCCGCCATGAACTCCACAATAGCCGCCTCGCCTACCCGCTTCGTCGCAAATGATGGATATCTGTATCCATCTTATGTTGGACCATAGTATCCACTATTTACGGGCGAATGTCAAGTCTTTTTTTTCGGTGTTGTTTCCGGGGCCGTTTTCATGAGTCCCTGTGGGCGCCGGACAGGGTATTGACAGAAGCCGCCCAAATCATGGATGATAACATCCATGATTGACGGGCGCCATGCCAAGGGAAAGGAAATCGGATTGTTTCAGTTGTTTTCGAAGAAGTGCGAGTATGTGTTGCGTGCCCTGCTTTGCGCGGCGGGGGACGACGGGACCAAGCGTTTTCGGGCGCGGGACATCTGCAAAAAGGCGCGGATTCCCGAGCCGTACAGCCGCAAGGTGTTTCAGTCGCTGGTGCAGGGCGGCTTTCTTCGCGCGGTGCTGGGTCCGGGCGGCGGCTACGAACTGAAACGCAACCCGTCGCAGATCACCCTGCTCGAAGTCATCCACGCGGTGGATGGCGATCTGACCTTTCGCAAATGCCTGCTCGGCCTGTCGCGGTGCGGCTCTACGCCGTGCGCGTTGCACGCCGTGTGGGGCGGAATTCGTGAGGGATTGATCGCCCGGCTCGATTCGCTGACCCTCTCCGACCTGGTCGGCGTATCGCAACCGGGATCGCGACGCTCCAAGGCCCCCGTTCCGGAACATGCGCGCATGAAGAAAACCGGCAATGCCAAGACCCATGTCCCTGCCAAGGCATCCGGAAAAAGAAAATGAACAATAACAACGATGCGGGTTATCGCGCCAAGGTTACGCCGTTTATTTTCGCCCGCAGATCGTCGAGAGTCCCCTTGAGAATGTACACATCAATTCGGACGGATGCATGGCCATTCTCGTCAAAGGCGCTGGAAGCCGGCGTGTGCTGGCAACGATAATTGGGAAGGGTGTTACAGAACAGATAATCACCGGTTTTCACCGCCGTTGCGCATATCCATTTTCCATCCCTGCTCACACAGGCCATGACCGGCATGTCGGCCGTGGCGGAAGAGATTTCGCGTGAGAGTTCGCTTTGATAACCCTGCCCAGTGGGATGAGGCACAAAAAAGATCATGCTGCGAACGCCGGCATCGGGACATTCCGCAACACTTTTCCATTTCCCGCCCGAAAGAAAATGGATTCGCCGCTGGAGGTCGTCATGCCTGCCATCGAAAAGGCTGTCTCCCAATTGCTGGCACGGATTGACCGAGAGCTGCGGCGGGTTGTCGAAACCCGGCTTCAATTGTGTCGAATACGTGCAGGCGACATGATCCGAATGCGGCTCGAATACCGCGGTAAACACGGCCTCTTCAGTGTCAACAGAATACTTTAACGTTCCATCGGCTTCTTCTTTCCGCCAGTTCAACTGTCCAACGACAAGAGCATGATTCCCCTCGACCAAATGGGGCCAATTTACCATTTCAGGCGCCCATAACCGGCAAAATGCCTCCGGGCAATCGCGACGGCGAATAACAAGAAAACTCCCTTGGCCTTCCGGCTCGAGAGAAATGCCCATTTCCGGAACAGTCTTTTCAGGGGGCGGCATGGATGAATCGCGAACGGACACCCATGCCCTTCGCACCCTTTGCGACTTGTCGGCTGGAGAGGATATTTCCAATGAGACGTCATAGTCTCCGGGCGCGGCATAGACATGTGCGGTATTGGCCTCTTCACTGGTTTGCCCATCGCCGAACTTCCATAACCATTTGTCAATTTCCAAATTACCGGGAAAGGACTGATCAAAGAAAAGAACGGATTCGCCCACGGCGGCCCTTCGGGGTTCGACGCGAAAATCCGCGTATGCTTCGACCGTTTCGACTTGTGCGTTGAATTCCGGTTTTTTTTTGCCGGGATCGGACGCCTGTTCGACCGACGACGCGGACGCTGTTGTCCGCTCCGTCTCGCAGGGCCTAACGGAATGCCGGTCGCAGGACAGCAATGCCGCCAAGACCAACGGGAAGATTATCCGATTTCGCAAGGAAGCAGAACGGCAATCGTTTTTCATTGTTTACCATAATCCCTTTTCGAGTGAGAGCGAATTATATCATAGCCTCTTGAGAGTACCGTGTTCTCGGAGTCGTAAAGGTCCCGGAATGCAACGCCGATTTCCAAATCGGCTTGCTGAAACACGACATGCCAATTGGGAAATCGGCGCTACAAAGCGGCCCTTTTCAATTTCAACTCAAGATCTCGTTGCCTGATCCGACATGAAATTGCCCGGAAATGCCAATCTTCGAGGAAATTCTCATCCTCTTGTCTCAAGAACTCGGCACTCTCAAGATAGCCTGTTTTCAGCCAGAAATATCCTTTCGCAGCTTTCCCTGGGGGATGTGGTGCGGTGATACGTTAGGCGTCTTCAATGCAATAAAGACCCTTATCTCAGCGCATACGAAGATTGATTTCGGCGTAAACGGCCGGATGATCCGACGGCCACCGGCGGCCTGGCTCGTAGACGGTGGCGTCTTGAATCCAGTCAAACACCTCAATCTGTACAGGTCCGGCCACGAAGATATGGTCTATTGTGCGATCGAGATCGGTGTGCCACTGGACTTCTTCATCCTTGTCCGGGGGCATAGCGTTCGTGAGGACGTTTTTGACAGGGGCCCGATCCCGCACATTATCGAAAACCGGCGGCCCCTCGTTCGCGCCTCGAATGTTCCGGTAGCGTTCGGCGCGGACGTCGGTATTGAAATCACCCGTTGCAATGATGGGCACAATTTCGGCAAGCGGCCGGAACGCGCGGGAAAACATGAGCGCGGACGGCTCCTTGTTTTCGCCGTTATTGTCGAAATGGGTATTGACGAAGAGAAACCGGAATCCGTTGCCCTTTTGCCGCAGATACACCCAGTTCACATAGCGCGGCATGGACAGCCGTTTCCAGTTCTGCGCGAAGGGAACGCCGGGTTTCGGGCTAAGCCACATCTGGCCGCTGTCGAGCGCCTCGAAACGATCCTTTCGATAGAACAACGCGCAATCGCCGTATGCCCACGGCCCGAACCGGTAGGTCTCGCACGCATAGTGGGGAAACGCGCCCAATATCGTTTCGATGTCGGCATTCCCGCCGAGTTCCTGCGCGCCAAAAAGATCCGCATCGTATTTCGCGATCAAATCTTTCAGATGCGGCCAGCGCACGTCCCACGTGTCGTAACCCTCCTTTTCGCATACGCGGCACAGCACGTTGTATGTCAGCGTCCTGATTTTTCCGGATTCGCACGGCGCCGCGCCGTCACAAGGGGTTGTCGCGCGATGCGGCGCGGGATCGAAATACGGTTTGCTCCACGATTGCAGAACGAATGCCATCGTATACGGGATGCCGTCGTAGCGGACATATACGGCAACCAATCCGGCGAAGACCAGAAACACGGCAATACGCTTGATCCATCTCATCGTTTTTTACCTTTTGTTATCCGCTGAATGGGATTCTTTCACGTGGTTGACAGATAAAGTAGATGAAGAAAAGGGAATCTCCGCCATTCTTTTCATCTTCCTTGCCCTTGCATTGAATTCATTGTACCGCGCCTTGTGGAGAGATGTTTGAAAATTACGATCCTCTTTCAGCCGTCATCGGATATGGATCTCCGGCATTGGGCGGCGCCGGCCACGACGAGAAAACAAGCCAGCCAGAGTTTCGGGCCGGGCAAGATGCCGCAATAGAAGCAGTTGATGAGGGTTGAAAGGACCGGGGTCAGGTACGACACGGAAACGACGAGAACGATGTTGCCGCGCCGCATGGCGGCGTCCCAGAACGCATAGGCGAGGATCGTGGGGAAAAGGATCGTGGCGGCGAGTCCGGCCAAAACCGGCGCATTCCATGCCGCGGTCTCGTTGACGCAGGGGCGCATTGCGAGAAAAATCACGCCGGCTGCGGCCAGAAAGACAGGCGTCGGCCCGCCGCCGGATTCGGCTTCCCATCGGCGGTTGAAGTTGCTGTAAACAGCCCATGCGAGAGCGCCCATGAACGCCAGGATGCAAGGAACGGCATTCTCGCGGGCGTTCGCGGCAAATTCCGCCAGGTCCAGCGGTCCGTCGTGTATCGTGGCCAGCACCACGCCCGCGCAGGCAATGATCATACCCGGCAGCAGTCCCCATCGGGGACGCTTGCCCAAGATGGGCACGGACAGGAGCAGTGTGAGACTGATCCAGAGATAGTTGACGAGACCGACCCCGATAATTCCCTGGCGTCCATGGGCCAGTCCCACGGCGAGATGAAAGCAGACAATATTGACGATAAAACTGCCGCCGCATACCAACCAGTAGCGCGCCGAGGCTTGAGCGAGACGACGGCGCCTTGCCGGCCGCGCCAACAGCGCAACACAGCCCAGCGCCCCGCCGCCGAGGTAAATCGCGCAGGCGGCCGTGAACACGCCGAGGTTTTCGGTCAGGCCGCGGGAAAAGGCGACCGTGGAACTCCAGAAGACGACGGCCAGCAGGCCGAGCATCGTTGCGGCGGACGATCCGGCGGGCGGGGTCATGGCCGTCTCAGAACTTGTCGGACGGATATCGCATCGCATCCCATGTCAGGATCACAGCCGGTTGATCCTGTCGTTTGACGACCAGTTCGTCGCCTTCGAGAATATTGAGGTATTCCAGGGAATTGTCCTGCGCGAGAAGCGCCGGGCCGCGCGTGATGAGGATGCGCACGACGGCGGATTCCGGCACGATAAAATGGTTGGTGTGCTCGGAGGTGGACTTGAACGCGATACCGATGCCCTGTCGGAAAAAACCGCGCGTGATGTGGTTGAAATAGGCCATGCTGCCGAAAGGCGTGCTGATGACGAATCCGTCGCCGAGGATTTCGCGATCGGGCCCGTAGGACTCGTCGTCAATCCAGATCTTGAACCGAACCGCCGAATTGATTCGCGCCATGTGGACGCTGAATTCGTTCATCGCGCGGAGGTCGTGTCCGGGACGGGTATGCGCCGGCCCGCGAAGGATACCCATGAGTTTCAGGTATTCGGTTCGCACCAGGCGGCCCGCGGCCAGCCGTTCAAGGACTTCCTCCGGCGGACGCGCGATGCACCGGTTGCCGCGCCGACTGTGGCGGATGGGAACCTTCGGCACCAAGGGCCAGCGTTGTTCGGCGGCCAACAAAGTACCGTCGCCGCCGTAACAGACCACGATGTCCGGCTGTTCGTCCACCAGTTCAATGTTTGAATACCGGGCGGCCATTTCAGCCAAATCACCGGATTGCGGACCAAATAACACAACACGCATGACGCCAAGTCTCCGCCGCATACTTTACACGATCCCGGCGGAAAATTCCCGCCGCCTCAATACGACAGGGCGTTGCGTCCAAGCCGGTAAAAAGGTATCTTCCCACGGAGGCTTGGACCCAATGCCTCAATCAAGGGTATGATTTCTTGGTCCGCCCGGCGCGAAACCGTTCCGGCGCATGCAGTCGAAGGAAAAGCCATTCCGCGGGAGAAACACGCATGAGGGATTCCAATACTTTGCGATTCAATGGGAAATTTGCCTTCGTCCATCGTCATCCGTGGATTTTTCCCGAACGAGTTGGGAAATCCCTCGGCGTCCTGCTTGTTTTTATCGTGGTCTTTACTGCGGCTGAAGCGGCGCGGGCCAAGGACATACCGGCTCCGTGGCTGCCGCGAGATACGGGGATTGTCTTGCGCAGCGGCGCGTATGAATTACCCGTCGCATGGGGCAGCGTTTCATTTCGGTTCAACAACGGCCAAGCTGTCTTTTACGACACGACGGAACCGCCGCGGGCTTTGCAGGACTCCCAGACGATCGAGTGCCGGTTTGCGCCGGTGAAATTGGCCGATGGCGGCCGGCTGGAAGCAATCGTTCTTTTCCAGTGTTCGGACCGTGAAGACGTGGTTCGCAAATGGGCGCGGTTTCGCGTGACGGGCACAGCCGCGCCGCGCCTGCTCGAAGAAGTCGTGCTCGCATCGTTTCCGCTCGAACAACGCGCTGCACGGATGCTGCCCGGCGAGACACAAAGTTACCCCGTCTTTCTCGATGGTTTCTTTGCGGGCATCGAGTTTCCGATTGCCGCCACGCGCATCGAGAACGACACGTTGATTGTCGCGCATCGTCCGGGATGGACTCTCTTGCCGGACATGTGGCACGAAACCCGCAAGGCCGTGTTCGGCGTCGCGGAACCCGGTGAAGAGATGCGCGCGTTCCGCCGCTATCTGTCGGCCCATCGCCCGCCGCCGGGCGGCATTCACGTCAACTACAACAGTTGGTGGACGTCGAGTTGCCCGTATTACACCGAAACCGAAATTCTCGAACTTATGCGCACCTTCGACGAACACATGTACCGTCCGTACGGCGTTGCGTTCGACACCTTCTGCATAGACATGGGCTGGTCGGACCCCAAATCGCTGTGGGCGATCGATCCGAAACTGTTTCCGAAAGGTTTCTCGCTCCTGCAAGAAGCGGCCCAACGCATGCAGTCCCGGCTCGGCTTGTGGATCTCGCCGAGTTGCTGTTATCCGACGGCGCTCGATATCGCATGGGCGCGCGAGAACGGCTATGAGGCCCTCAAGGACCGCCTGTGCCTCGGCGGGCCGAAATACGCCGCGGCCTTCCGCGACCGCCTTGTCGAATACGCCACGCGCGACGGTGTGCGGCACTTCAAGTTCGACGGCTATGCGCTCGTGTGCCCGGAAACGGATCATGGCCACGCGCCGGGGCTGCTTTCGGCGGAAGCCATCGCGGACGGTCTCATCGCGGCGGCGGCAGCCATTCACCAAGCCGCGCCGGACGCATGGATCGAACCGACCTGCTTCGGCTGGAATCCGAGCCCCTGGTGGTTGTTCCATTTCAACAGCGTGATCGGCTCGTTCGGCGACGATGCTCCGCATGGCCGCGTACCGTCGCCCGTCTACCGCGAGAGTTACACGACCGCGCGGGACTTCTTCAACCTGCAGGGGGCTCAATGGAATCCCATGCCGCAGGCCGCACAGGAAGTCCTCGGCATCATCCATCAAACAAACGATCCATTTCTCAACGACGCCGTGATGACCGTCTTGCGCGGGCATCAATTCCTGCCCGTCTATCTCAATCCCAAGTTCATGGACGCTCCCCGGTGGAAAGCGTTCGCGGATGTGCTGTCGTGGGCGAGGAAACATCAGGCGATGCTTGAAGACACGGAACCGCTCTTGCCGCCGGCATGGCAGGACGGCGCGTGTCCTAAGTTTGATCACAAGGCTGCGATGCCGCGTGAACCGTACGGATACCGTCATCGTTCCGGCGAAGGGGATTCCAAGTCCTACCGAGAACTGATTGTCCTGCGCAATCCATGGATCGCGCCGCACACCTATGTGCTGCCTATGGAATATCTCCCGGAGGAAACGATTTTTTCGGCAACAAGCGCATATCCCGAATTACGCCAGTACGGTCGTGCGATGAAGCGAGGGGACGCCTTGAACGTGCCCTTGATGCCGTACGAAACCGTCGTGCTTGACATTGCCGCACAGTCCCCTGAAAACGTGCCCGCCGCCACTGAACTTACCGGGAACCGAATTGATGTCGAGACCGTAAAACGTATGGTGGAACGCCATATATATGACGATGAGGCGGCGGCATTCGGCCCGGATTGGACAAGCCTTGTCGGCAGCGCGACGGAATGCATTCATGCGCGATTCGACGCAACTGTATCGGTGCGCGGTGCGCGGGCCGATCTGCTCATATTGTTCGATGGCGCGAAACAGTCCGCCGAGACGCGCGTGATGGTGGATGGACAGGCTGTCGCACTGACCTCCTGCGATTCGGAAACCGGCTGGGCAGCCAGTGGCTTTGAACGTCCCGAACACTGGTGTTTCCTGCGCGCGCCGTTTCCGGAAGGACGGCATGACGTGTCGCTCACCATTGAGGGCATAACACCCGGTGTCCACACGTCTGCATGGGTATGGGCATGGCAGGAAGGCCAGGCGGGCGCCGTGGGAGATCAAGACTTGTTGCCGCAACCGGAGCGTGTGTCGTTGGACGGCCAGGCAATTGTGCCTCCAACCAATCTCGCGGATGTGAGCGGCAAAGCCGTTCATGCACAGCGTCCCATTGAACGGATCGATGGAGTTTTCCTCGATGCGTTGGAGCCGGTCGAGGCGACGCAAGGCTGGGGAACACTCCAGCGCAACCAAAGCGTGTGGGAGAAGCCGATAACCATCGCCGGCACGTTGTACCGCCGCGGCCTCGGAACACACGCGCCATCGCGGATTGTGTATGCACTGGATGGCCGCCACAAGCGGTTCCAGGCATGGGCCGGCGCGGATAGCGCCACGGGACCCACCATCACCTTTGAAGTGTGGGTGGATGGAACCAAGCGATGGGAATCCGGGCTCATGAAACGCGACGATCCCGCCAAACGCGTAGACCTCGATGTCACGGACGCGAAACGGCTCGAGTTGATCGTCGGCGATGGCGGCAATGATCTGATGGCCGATCACGCCGACTGGGCCGATGCGCGCCTTCTGCGCTGAACACCTGCCACGCCCGAAAGTGGTGCGTTACAACCTCACTTCACGGCCCGTCGCGGCCGATTTTCCGATGCCGTCGAGCATTCGCATCACTTCCACGATTTCCTCGCCCGATGCGATCATCTTCTTTTTCGGATTGCGGATGCAGTCAATGAAATGCGCGTAGGCATCGGTAATCGGGTACCCGCCGTACGCCGTACTCACATCAACGGTTTCGAGAATATCCTCCCCGCGATACACGCGGGCCGGAAAAGCCGAACAGCCACCCTTGTCGCCATATACCCGGACTTCCTGCACGGGCGCATTGTGCGAGTCCCAGCAGATCTCGACCACGATGACGCCCCCGCCTTCGAGCCGGATGAATCCGCAGGTCGTTTCGTCCACTTCGACCGGCATCTTCTTGCGCTTCAGGATCGGGGCGGCCACCTTGTTCCACATCGCGCCGCTTGCGGCAATCGGTTTCGGATTACCCATCAGATACCACGCGAGATCGAGCAGATGGACGCCAATGTCGCCCAGCGCGCCAAAGCCCGCCTCCGCCTTGCGGATGAACCATTCGCCGCGGCCCATCGAACCGCCCGGCTCGAAATTCAGACGCGGCCAGCCCTTCCGGCGGATCCACGTCGAACGCGCGTAATAGACTTCGCCGAAATCGCCGCGTTCGTAACATCCCCGCAGCAATTGGACGTCCCGCGAGAATCGCATCGCCTGCTCGACCATCAGGCGCTTCTTCGCCTTTTTGGCCTCGGCGACCATCGCCCGCGCCTGGGCCGCATTGAGCGCCATCGGTTTTTCGATCAACACATGCTTGCCCTTGCGCAACGCGTCTATTGTCATCGGCGCATGCAGGCAATTCGGCGTCGCAATCGAGACGGCGTCCAGTTCGGGCATCGAAAACATTTCGCGGTAATCCGCAAAAACATGCGGTGCGCCGAATTTGTCCGCGAACTCCTTCGCTTCGGGCACATTGATGTCGCAGACGGCCAACAATTCGACATCCTCCAGTTTCACGAACGCCTCCATGTGATGGCGGCCCATCCCCGTGCCCACCACGCCCACGCGAATTTTCTTTGTCATGGTCTTTTGCTCCATTTCGTTGTCACGTCAAGTTTTGCCATAAAACACACCTGTTTGTGTCCGTTATACAGGTGAATACGATTTGGGAAATGGCTTCAGCCGAAAGCGATCCGGCGCAACATCAAACACATGATGAGAAGCCCGGCAAGCAACGCGGTTGCGATCGACAACGGCAGTCCCTCGCCCGGTCCCCATGCCGTGTACGTGAATACGTCGTTAAATTCGACGTATTGCACTTGCCCCGGCTGCAGTTCGATGCGTTCCTTAAACACCGATCGGACATCGTATCCGTCCACATCCACCACCACGTACCCGTTGTTCCTGTTGTGCGCAATGCCTTGGACCCGCGGCGCTTCGAGATAGACGCCGTTCCAATCGTAGAACGGCGCGCCCGCCGAGCCCACGACAATCTGGTGAATCCAGATGTAGTGTTTGTCGTACGCCATCGAATGATTGTAGAAATGGTCGTGGCCGGTGAAATAAACCCGTCCGCCCGCGCGGCCGATGCTGTTCCAGAAAGCGTCGCGCTTCGGTTTGTTGAACGCCAGCGAATCCACGTGATCCACGGAAAACGCCGGATAATGATTGAACACAAACAGATGCGGCACGTTCTTCGTGCTCAGTTGCTCGTCGAGCCATTCCTGGTTGATCTCGAACAGGCCGCTCAGGTCCATGCCAATGAAGAACGCGTTTTTATGAACAAACGAATACGTCATGCCTAGTTCATCCGGCGGCCCGTTGTTCGGCAAGGCATGCACGCCCGAAAACACCTGCCGCCACGAGTCAATCTGCGCATCGTGATTGCCCCGGATCGGATACACTTTGACTCCGTGCTGTTCAAGCGGCTCCATGAAGACCTGCACCCAGTACTCCAGTTGCGAGACATAGCCGTTGTTGACGAGATCGCCCGTGAAAATCACCAGGTCCGGCAAGGGTTGCTCCGCCAAAATGGCAACCACTAGTTCCGACAGGCGAACCGAATTGATGCCGTTGTCCCCGCCGCGGCTGTCGCCCGTTACAACGAACCGGAACGTGTCCTGATCCGCGAATCCGGGCGCCGCAGCGACCATGGCCAGTAAAAGTATCAAAGGCCGCGCATGTCTGATCGTCTCATCATCTCCTCGCGTTTGTCGCCATCTCTGAAACGCATAAGTCCGATTTTATCATTTACGCTCGCCGGAAAACCCATAGTGCCTAAGGACGGTCCTTTTTTCAAATCTCGTGCTCGCCTTCGTAATCGTAATCGGGAGAAAGAGAGGCGGAGAACCCGTTCGTTCTGTTGTCCCTTGCATCGCCAATGCTCCAAGTCAAATGTAAGCGTTCTCATCTCTGTCCAAATTGTGGCTTGCTTCAAATAGACAACGTTTTTAAGGAAGG
Source organism: Candidatus Hydrogenedentota bacterium (assembly GCA_035450225.1). NCBI lineage: Bacteria > Pseudomonadati > Candidatus Hydrogenedentota > Candidatus Hydrogenedentota bacterium. The sequence goes on along the minus strand of DAOTMJ010000021.1, from coordinate 514 downwards.
CGTACTTGGGAACCTCTCCTTCGCGATGAAGAAGAAATTTCCCCGATCAAACTTATTTTGGACAGTTCCGACCTTAGGATTCGAGTTTGGAATCGCCTGGCTTGAACATCCATGCCCTGTTTTCCATCTGCGTGTATCTGCGTCATCTGTGGATCGTGTGATTTTTCAGCAGACGGCGCAGATACGCGCAGATATCGAAAAAAGAACGGGATAAAACGTGACTCCTTGCGGTATTGTGATTTTTTCACAATTCTTTTGGACAGATTGAGAGTACCGGGTTCTTGCCTGTATTCACCTGCCCTAAACGCGCATGGGAAATCTTTCGGGCGCGAAACGTAGGACAGACTGTCCAGTCTCTCTTTTCCAAAGCCACGACATGTCCGTGGGCGGACAGGCTGGACAGCCTGTCCAAGGAGTTTATACATTTTCAGATTGGTCGAATGAGACGGTGTTCGACACGAAGTCCCGTAGGGACGCCTTGAAAATAGCCCAGGACGCCAGTCCTGGGATTTCG